>JAESRJ010000025.1 GCA_016764715.1 Kordiimonadaceae bacterium
TCACCACGCTCGTCATACTTCACGGCCTTCGTTGTCAACTTAACAAAGGCTTCGTAATCGTCATTGAGGTCATAGCCAAAACGAACTGAACCAGACACAAGCTCACGATCACGGTCATCGTTGTTAATTGTACGACTAGCCAGAGAGGGTACCTGACCAGCGGGAACAACGGTAGCTAGCCCACTAATAGAATCATCAAAATTGCGATCCTCATAAGTACCTTTAAGTTCGAAGGAAACAATACCCTCGTCACGCTTGAAGCCCGCAAAAGCTTTCACTGATGTATATTCTGTCTGGGTCGCGTCGCCCACTTGATCTGGTGCACCACGATCTTCATGGCTATCTTCAAAGCTAGCGCCCCAAGTGAAATTGCTGCCACGCGAAAAATCGACGCGGCCATCAATACCTAAGTTGAAATCTTCGTAGCTTTCTTGGCCATTATCAAAAAACTGAGCAATCTCTACATCGCCAGTAATGCTCAGATAATTATTGTTCCAATCAGACGTCAAGGCAAAGCCTGGCGTAATAATCACTGCGATATCGTCAACGCGGTCAGTATTAGTCGCGAAAATATTGCTATCAAATGACAATCCCGCATCCAGGGTTGGCTTAAAGAGGAAACTTCCGGTACGAACGCCCGGCGCTGAGTAGCCTTCACGGTACCTATCATAAACAGAAGTAATATTGTCGTCCGCTCGGTCCTGCGCAGTAACTGCAGGCATAAGAATTGTTGAAGCAAGAAGTGCCAGTGCTACATTTTTCATATCGCTCTTTCGCATTGATGTATCCCCACGTGTGTATTATAGAAAATCTGTCAGAAATATTGATTTTCGAATATGCCAAAAATTTCCTTAAAATTGCACATACCACCCCAGTATATGAAGCGTTATTTTTGCGGATTAGTTGATTTGCTACAAAATGTTAACTCTTGTTGCACAAACATCACATTAGTTGACGGATAAGGCAGGTTTAGTACCTTTAAGTAGTGTTGTAATCACGCTAAGATGGAGGCTACGTTGCCAGAAAAGACACCTGCGCGCCGCATACCACCGCTGCAGTCAATATGCCGGTTGCAAACGCGCCRGTATCAACCGCAATTCGGTTSGGYAATTCCAGCGGTTCCCGCACTCCTGAGTGTCCGTGCACTACTCTAAACCCAAAATCATGGTCGCTGAAGGTGAAWGCCTGCCGAATCGAAAGCAGGTCCCAATCCCTTTGATCCTCGAAAGGTACGTCGGGCWGCACGCCTGCATGAACGAACAGATAATCCCCAATACGCTTATACAGCGGCAGTTCCTGCATAAAGGTGATGTGCGATGACGGAATGTTTTCACGAAGCTGTTCAGCAAAGCCTTCAAGGATTTCGTCGTTTCCCGGGTCCTCCACTGCGACGCCGTAACTCGCAAGAGCAGCCAACCCACCAACATCAAGCCAATTCCTGTTGGCAAGTGGGTCCTCAATAAAGGCCAGCATCATGTGCTCATGATTGCCCTTTAGGCAAATCACCTCTGCGCCTTCAATTTTCAGATCAAGCAAGCAATCGATAACATCGCGGGACTGAAAACCACGGTCAATATAATCACCGAGAAAGATCACAGTTGTATTTTGAGAGGGTTTGGAGGCTATGTCATCGCGAATCAGCGCGCACATTTTTTGAAGCAAATCAAATCGGCCGTGAATGTCGCCGACAGCATAAACCAGCGCACCCTCAGGCAAGGCATAGCGCACCTCTGGTGCGGTGACTTTTTTTTGAAATAGCTTTCGAAAAAACAAACACATTCCCCAATCTGAGCAAGACAACAAAAAAGGCGAAGAAACCTTCGCCTTTTTTGTAATTCATTCTAAGCCCGAAGGCTACTACGTCCCATCAAATTTATGTCGGGCTACCCGTTTGTGAAGGGTTTGGCTCAGTTGGCGTTGCCGCCGGAGTTGCCGGCGCTGCCGGTGCTGCCGGTGCAGCCGCCGGTGTCGCCGCCGCTGATGCAGGCACCGCAGTAGTCACTGCCGCCGCAACAGTCGCTGCTGCCGCGGGTACCGCTGTCGCTACTGAGGTAGCAACCGCTGCTGCTGCTGCTGGTGCTGCTGTCGCAACTGCCGCCGCAACAGTCGCTGCTGCTGCAGGTACCGCTGTCGCAACTGCTGTCGCAACTGCTACCGCTGCTGCTGGTACCGCTGTCGCAACTGCCGCCGCAACTGACGCTGCCGCTGCTGGTGCCGCTGTCGCAACTGCCGTCGCAACCGCTGCTGCTGCCGCCGGTGCTGCAGTTGCAGCTGCCGTTGCAACTGCCGTCGCTTGCGCTGGTGCCGCTGTCGCTGCCGCCGATGCAACTGCTACCGCTGCCGCTGGTGCTGCTGCAATCGCCGCAGTAACTACAGCCGCCGCTGATGCTGGTGCAGCTGTAACCGCCGCAGTAACAATCGCTGCTGCTGCGCCAGGGTTAGCTGCAATAAGTGCCTGCAATCCTGCAATATCACCCGCTGCCGCCAATGTCGCTGCCTGAGCAGCCAAACTTGGCGTTGTTACTTGCGTGTTTCTTGACTCAATTGCCACTCCACCGGCTACTGTTACTTGCGCGGACGCCGTATTCATTAAACTTGTCGGCGCAGCAACAGACGCCCCTAACATCAATCCAAAAGTTGCTACTGCAATAGCTAAACGCATAAATCTGCTCCATATAGAAAAGCTATACGCCCTCGCAAATCGAATCTGCTAAGGCCCCAATTACGCCCACATTCTCACGCCACCACGGTAGAGTCAAAATATATTAGTGAAATTATCGACTTAGCATGCGTTTCCCTCATCGAGAAAGACATCCCCACACCCGCTTAAGTGCTTAGGTCCCACCCCTACAGGAGGACGAACGGCTGTTTTCTGGCGGCCAGCGCTGCCATACGGCAAATTTACCACACCAAGATACAGTTTAAACGTGTAAATCGCCATTCAGCGAGTATTGCACGAATATTCGAATTTCACCCAACGACCCTCGGCCTATTTGGCAGTGGAAGCAGTTGCAAACGAATTACTTTAGGTCTAAAGTAATTCCACCACAGCAATACTGGAGGCACAAATGCCGCTTGACGCAGCGTTCAACGAGAATCAAAAAACGGCCCTACGCGCCTGGCTGAAACTGTTGCGCGTCAGCGGGCAAATGCGGAAAGCGCTTCAAAGCAAACTATTACAGGCGCACGGCGTTTCACTATCGCGCTTCGATGTGCTGGCCAATCTGTACCGCGCGTCGCCTGAAGGCACCCGATTAAGCGAACTTTCAAAACAACTGATGGTCACCAACGGCAACGTCACGCAAGTTCTGGCACCCTTAATTAAATCTGGTTTGGTCGCACGGCATATCAGCAAAGCCGATGCCCGTTCTGCAACAGCCTCCTTAACCAGTGAAGGCTCAAGACTGTTCACACTGATGGCACATGACCACGCTTGCTGGGTGGAGGAGCTGATGCAAGGCCTCAGTAAAAGCGACCAAAAACTAGTTACAGAATTACTAGGCCAGCTAGGCGCACAAAGCGCACAGCTGGCGACAGAGGAATAACCATGGATACTCTTACCTACACCGCTGAAAACTTCCTGTGGTCAGTATCAGACCATGTMGGCACSATCACGCTCAAYCGGCCAGAGCGAATGAACCCGCTCACTTTTGCCAGCTACGGCGAGCTCTGCGCGCTTTTCCGTAGCCTAAAGGATGCGCCCGAGATTGGCGCCGTTATCCTAACTGGCGCGGGCGGCAACTTTTCCTCAGGCGGGGACGTGCACGAAATTATCGGGCCGCTTGTTGGCATGGATATGCCCGACTTGTTGAAATTCACCCGCATGACCGGGGATTTGGTTAAAACAATGCGCGCCTGCCCGCAGCCCATCATTGCGGCAGTTGACGGCACCTGTGTTGGCGCCGGCGCGATAATGTCGATGGCGTCTGATCTCCGTTATGCCACTCCAAACGCCAAAACAGCTTTCCTGTTTAACCGGGTTGGGCTTGCAGGATGCGATATGGGCGCTTGCGCCATGCTACCGCGCATCATTGGCCAGGGCCGCGCGTCCGAGCTGCTCTTCACTGGCCGCGCGATGAAAGCAGAGGAAGGCGAGCGCTGGGGTTATTTCAGCCGCATCGTAGAGCCTGACGAGCTGATNGATGTCGCAAACGCTATGGCCGCTCGGCTGGCTGCGGGCCCAAGGTTTGCCAACGCGCTTACCAAGAACCAGCTCAACATGGAATGGGACATGAGCTTGGACACAGCCATCGAAGCCGAGGCCCAAGCCCAAGCCATTTGCATGCAAACCAAAGATTTTGCGCGCGCCTACAAAGCGTTTGTCGCAAAAGAAAAACCAATATTTGAGGGTGACTGATGGCAGATAAGAGTTTTCTGAGCTGGCCGTTCCTAGAGGACCAGCACCGTAAGCTGGCCGCAGAGCTGGACGCATGGGCCGCAGACACGTTGCCTGCTATCGTGGAAGCGCCAGACGCGCAMACAGATGTAGACAATACTTGCCGTACACTCGTTAAGGCGCTCGGCGCAGGCGGCTGGTTGCGCTACGCGGTRCCTGCAGCATACGGCGGCATCACCGATACCCTTGATGTACGCAGCTTATGTTTRATCCGCGAAACCTTGGCCCGGCACTCGGGCCTTGCCGATTTTGCCTTCGCCATGCAAGGGCTCGGCTCAGGCGCAATTTCTCTCGCGGGCAGTGAAGAAGCAAAACGCCGTTATYTGCCGGCCGTTGCTACAGGCGAGAAAATTGCGGCCTTTGCCTTAACCGAGCCCGATGCAGGATCAGATGTTGCGGSRATYASMWSYASTKYSAMSGASAWSRSMGMRKRYTANSCKCYTNNACGGGTSAAAAAWSTTNYATYWCMAAYGGCGGCATTGCTGATTTCTACTGCGTTTTTGCCCGTAGCGGCGAGGCGGCGGGCGCCCGCGGGCTTAGTGCCGTAGTGATGGACGCAGACACACCGGGCTTAACGATTGCCGAACGCATTGACGTAATGGCCCCGCACCCACTTGCACGCATTGAGTTTGAGAATTGCGCCGTGCAAGCGAGCAACCTGCTCGGCGAACGCGGCGCAGGGTTTAAAATAGCGATGGCCACGCTTGATATATTCCGCTCCACAGTTGGCGCTGCTGCACTGGGCTTCGCGCGCCGGGCATTGGATGAGGCGCTCGATCACACAAGGTCGCGCCAGCTGTTTGGCGCGCCGCTCGCAGACTTGCCGATCACGCAAGAACGCTTGGCGGAAATGGCACTTGATATCGATGCCAGCGCCCTACTGATCTACCGTGCAGCCTGGACCAAAGACAGTGGTGCCGAGCGCGTCACCCGCGAAGCAGCAATGGCCAAGCTTTACGCGACAGATCAGGCCCAGAGCGTGATTGACAAAGCCCTTCAAATGTTCGGCGGCTTAGGGGTCACTAAAGGCGTCAAAGTCGAGGAACTGTACAGGGAAATCCGGGCACTGCGCATTTATGAAGGCGCGTCAGAAGTGCAGAAATTGGTTATCGCCCGGCAGCTCCTGAACAGCCACCGCACACAGTAAGGCATTGAGAATGTATAAGAGCGGCCATAGTGATAGCTTCACGCGAGATAATCTACCCGATCCTGCTCTGTGGCCAGACTTAACCTTTGACCTGCCTGAACTCCAATATCCAGACCGGCTCAATGCCGCTGCAACATTACTCGGAGGTGCAATAGCGCGGGAGAACGGCAACAGACCTGCCATCCTATGGTCGGAAGGGAGCTGGACCTATTYGGAGCTTCAAAGCCGTGCGAACCAGGTCGCCGCTGTATTAACGAACGAGCTAGGCCTAGTCCCCGGCAACCGCGTCCTGCTGCACGGCCGCAATACACCGATGATGATCGCGTGTTGGTACGGCATTTTACTCGCGGGCGGTGTCGCCGTGACGACAATGCCCCTTCTCCGGGCCTGCGAACTTACAACCATTGCTGACAAAGCAGATGTCAACTTTGCCTTTTGCGAAGAAGCGCTGTCGGATGAATTGAGCAAGGCATGCACCGATAGCAAACGAGCCTTTGTTGCGCTCACATTTGGCACTAATACAAGTTCGCTGGAACCCCTTCTCGCAAAAGAGAGCGACGAGTTTACGGCAGTTGATACCGCCCAAGACGACGTTGCCCTGCTTGCATTCACCTCAGGCACCACAGGCCAACCGAAAGCCTGCATGCATTTTCACCGCGATATTTTGGCTATGGCAGATGGTTACGCGCGCTATATATTAGAGCCGAGTGCATCCGATGTCTTTTGCGGCTCTCCACCCATTGCCTTCACCTTTGGCTTGGGCGGCATTGTTGTGTTCCCGGCTCGGTTCGGGGCCGCAGTTGCGTTGCCTACTGGGCCTGCAGATTTACTGGCAACCATTGAAAGACATCGTGTGAGCATCCTGTTCACAGCACCTACCGCCTACCGCGCCATTATGACCGCGCTCGAAAGCGATGAGAAGCCAGACATATCAAGTTTGAACAAGTGCATATCTGCGGGCGAAACGCTGCCCGCAGCGACATGGCACGCATGGTACGATAAAACCGGCCTCAAGCTGATCGACGGCATCGGCGCGACCGAGATGATCCATATATTCATCTCATCAAAGCCCTCTGAAATCCGCGCAGGTGCTACAGGTAAACCAGTGCCCGGCTACCAAGCCTGCATTTTAGACAGTAACGACACCGTGCTAACGCCGCCGTGCGAAGGCAGATTAGCCGTGAAAGGCCCCACTGGCTGCCGGTACCTAGATGATGAGCGGCAGAAGRARWMYKTKRTKRAYGGCTGGWWSRWRACSGGMGATAYTKMMWRYCTSGAYMMMGACGRCTAYYTCWMCWTTGTRGMWMGMWYRRAMGATMTKRTKATTWSMKSYGGCKAWAAYATYGSYKGSSCTGAAGTGGAAGCCGCGCTGATGAGCCACGCGTCTGTAATGGAATGCGCCGTTATCGGCGTGCCAGACGAAGCCCGCGGCCATATCGTGAAAGCGTTCGTCGTTACTGACGCTGAGCACACAGATGCATTGGTAGACACATTACAAAAACACGTCAAAGATACCATCGCACCCTATAAATACCCGCGCGCCATTGCCTTCGTGGATAGCATTCCTAARACMCAAACAGGCAAAATWCARCGCTATAAATTAAAGAYGATTGYCCAAACAYYATGAACCGATTTAAGAAAAAAGTGAAAGTGCGCTTCGCCGACACAGACGCCGCAGGCATCATGTTTTACCCGCGTTATTTCGGCATGATCAACGATCTGGTCGAAGACTGGTTCGATGAAGGTCTGGGTTTTGATTTCGCCTTCCTGCACTTAAAAGCAAAACGCTCAGTGCCCACAGCCCATATCGAAGCCGATTTCCTGCACCCTAGCAAAATGCACGATACCCTTACGTTCGAACTCGCTGTTACCAAACTTGGTACCAGCAGTTGCGGGCTTTCGGTCAAAGCCCGCTGCGGCACTGAGAAACGTATCAAGGCCTCTCTCGTGATTGTGCACTTGGATAYGGAATCCGGCAAAACTTTGCCCTGGCCCGACGATATGCGCCACCAGATGAACAAATGGATAGCCGCTGAAAATGATAACCCTGCAGGAGACCCGTCATGAAAACATTATTGCCAGAGGGGTGGCCAAGGCCATCCGGCTATTCCAACGGTATATTGGCGGAAGGCCGGATGATATTTGTCGCGGGGCAGATCGGCTGGAACCCAAACGGTGTTTTTGAGCATAAAGATTTGGTTGGTCAGTTTCGCGCGGCCATGGAAMATACAATAGCCGTGCTTAATGCTGGCGGCGGCACCCCTGATGATGTGGTCCGTATGACATGGTACATTACCGACCGCGACGACTATATCGCCCACTTGAGAGACATTGGCCAGATATGGCGCGACCTGATGGGCAAGCACTATCCTGCAATGGCCTGTGTGGTGGTTGCAGACCTTATTGAAGGCGACGCCAAAATAGAAATTGAGACCACAGCAGTTCTACCAAACAGCGATGTACCCTCATGAAAATATCTGTCATTGGCGGCGGCCCCGGCGGCTTATATTTCGCACTTCTCACTAAGAAAGCGCGACCTGACTTTGATATCGAAGTGATCGAACAAAACCGCGCGGGGGACACGTTCGGCTTTGGCGTAGTCTTTTCCGATGAAACRCTCGACGAATTTTTCACTGCTGATCCTGAAAGTTATGACCTTATCCGGGATGATTTCTCTTACTGGCAGGATATTGTTGTACAGCGCGGCACTGAGCGCTCGGTTATTGGCGGCAACGGCTTTGCTGGATGCTCACGCAAGACATTGCTCGAAATTCTCCACACGCGCTGCRTGGCCGTGGGCGTTACGCTCCGYTTTGAAACSCAYGTYGACAGCRAWAAYATYGARCGCGATTTCGCCGRCAGYSACATCATTGTAGCCGCTGACGGYATCAACAGYGGTATCCGCGARGCCAATRYAGAAGCCTTTGSSACCACMACAGAAATGCGGAARAACTATTTCACATGGCTCGGTTCAACCCGCCCACTTGATGCCTTCACTTTCTTCTTTAAGGAAACCRAGGACGGYCATTTCTGCGCSCATACCTACGAATACGAAAARGGCCAMTCAACSTGGGTGGTCGAGTGCACMCCAGAAACACACGCCAACTGCGGCTTYGRCGATATGAGCGAGGAAGACAGCGCCCGTTTTCTTGAGGCCGTTTTCRAGGACGAACTTGAAGGCCACGGCTTTGTCACCAACCGGTCCCTGTGGCGGCAGTTCCCCAGAGTAAGTTGCGCCAATTGGCACGCCGGGAAAATCGTTCTGCTCGGCGACGCAAAAGCCACGGCGCACTGGTCCATAGGTTCCGGCACCAAACTTTCTATGGAATGCGCGATCAGTCTATCTGAAGCAGTGATTGAGCACGCCGGTGATACAGATGCCGTCTTTGCAGCTTACGAAGAAGCGCGCAGAACGCCGGTTGAAATCATCCAGCACGCCGCCGACGTGAGCCTTCGCTGGTTTGAGCAGATGGCGCGGCACTACGGCAAACCACAATACCAGTTCGCGTTTGCGCTGATGTCACGCTCAAAAAGCATCACATGGGATAATCTTGGCCTACGGGACGAAGCCTTCCTCAAAGCCGTTGAGGCGGAATACAGCGACTCGCTGAAGCTCGATTCGAACACGAAACAAACACCCATGTTCACGCCGTTCACGCTTCGCGGCTTGACCATAGAGAACCGCGTGGTGGTTTCGCCGATGGCACAGTATTCTGCTAAAGACGGCGTGCCGAACGATTGGCATTTTGTCCATTACGGGGCTCGGGCGACAGGCGGTGCTGGTCTGCTGATTACCGAGATGACTTGCCCGTCCCCGGACGCACGCATCACTGATGCCTGCACCGGCTTGTGGAATGATGAGCAAGAGCAGGAATGGAAACGCATAACCGGTTTCGCGCATGCAAACGGCAATACAAAAATTTGCCTGCAGCTTGGTCACGCAGGCCGCAAAGGCTCAACCCATTCGCCAGCAACAGGCGGCATGGATATGCCTAAAGACAGTGGCAATTGGCCAATATTCTCGGCGTCYCCAATTCCCTATTTTCCAGATGTTTCCGCAACACCGGCGGCACTAACCAGTGAAGATATGGCACGCATCATCGAAGAGTTCCGTCAGGCGGCTATACGTGCAGACCGAGCGGGCTTTGATATGTTWGAWNTGYRYTGTGCCCACGGGTATTTGCTTGCAAGTTTCCTTTCGCCGATTACCAATAGCCGTACCGACGCGCATGGCGGCAGTGCCCAAAACCGTACTAAATTTCCGGTAGATCTCTTCAAAGCAGTGCGCGTAGTCTGGCCTGATGACAAGCCAATCTCCGTTCGCCTCAGTGCATGGGACTGGTCGGAAGGCGGCGTAAATTGGGCCGATCTGCGCACCACCGCAAATGCCTTCAAGGCGGCCGGCGCGGATATACTCGATATATCCACAGGCCAAACGGTGCCGCACCAAAAACCCGTATACGGCCGCATGTACCAAGTACCGTTTTCAGATTTCGTCCGCAGCGAAATTGGCATACCAACGATGACGGTTGGCGGCATTACCCTACCAGAACAAGTGAATACAATAATTGCCGCAGGCCGCGCTGACCTCGTGGCGCTAGCTCGGCCTCATTTGAACAATGCAGCCTTCACCCGCCACGCTGCAGGCCAATACGGCAGCCCCCAGCAAGGATGGCCGCTTCAATACCAAACAGGCGAAAGCCAAATGCTGCGCGAGGCGGAAAAAGAMCGCGAAAAAATCAAGGATACTGCCCTAAAGCTACGCCCTAAGCAGCGGCATTCCGAGCCGTAACAGACTAACCTGATTTCTAAACTAAATTGAGGCCGCATCGCCCTAGCGACCGGGCCATTTGGACTGGATTTCAAGGAAATCCATAAAGTCGACCTTGTGTGTGTCTAACCAAGCCTCACTTGGCCCTTCCCAGCGGCATTGCTTCCAGTCAACCTTCCCGCTTTTGGTAAAAGCAATGCCCTCGGCCGTCAGCCTATCCCGCTGGCGCGTGGCGCCGTCGCGTTCACTGATTTTACCAGCCGAATTGATAATGCGYTGCCASGGAATACCCTGYCCCTCCGGTGTKGCAGCCATCGCGTAGCCAACAATGCGCGCGGTAGCCCCCGGGATCAGGCTTGCTATCATGCCGTAACTGGCCGCCTGGCCCGCGGGCACTTCTTTCACCAACGCGTAGATCGCTTCAAAACTTTTATAAGTGCGTGTCATACGCCTTGATCACCCGATTTTGCGTCAAACACAAGCCGCTTAATAAAAGCCGCAAAATAGGGTATGATACCGTGGTCCTCACCTCAAAGCGGAGAGATACCATGCCCACCCCCACCGTTGCTGAAAAGCGCGCTGCAATTGTCGAACTAACTGCAGGCAAACAATATTTCTGGTGCACATGCGGCAATTCAAAGAAACAGCCATTTTGTGATGGCTCCCATTCAGGAACTAGCTTCACGCCGCAATCCTTCACTGCCGACAAGGACGGCTCAGCCTTCCTATGCCAGTGCAAAGCAACCAAGAAACCACCCTTCTGTGACGGCAGCCACGGCAGGCTTCCCTAGGTATTGCACCGTACCTTGGCGCTATATTGATATCACTGCCATTATCAATTAGAATTATTGGTATGTTTAACTTATTCGCCGTGCGGGCCTGAGGCAGCGTAAAGCTGTGGCGGCGAATAAAGGGGGAGAATCAGTCATGTCAAAAGCCATTGTTGCAGATAATAATCCTAAAGCCATTACCCTTAAAAAAGGGGAAGAGTATTTTTGGTGTAGTTGCGGCAGATCCAAGAGCCAGCCTTTTTGTGATGGTTCGCATCGGGGAACCGGCCTAACACCTATGAAATTCACTGCAGAGAGTGACGGCGAAGCTTTCCTGTGCCAGTGCAAATCCAGCGGCAGCGCTCCCTTTTGTGACGGCTCGCACCGCGGCCTTGAAGTAGGCGCTGAAGTGAAAAAGAAAACCGACGCGGGCGCAATGCCCGAACCGAGCCCTACGGCAGAAGAGCCGCATGTGGCCTTCATTCATGAACTTGCAGAACACGGTTTGTCCAAAATGGGCCACCACGGCCCAATGGGGTCAATGGGTGTGCCGCGTGGTGATCTGCCACGCTGGGACGATATTCAAGTTTTAACGGCCCAGTTTGCCACCAAGCCGTTGATGGAAGATGTAGCCGTTGATACAAAACTGATCATTGGCCCGAATGCGAAAAAACCTCTGATGCTTGATATCCCGCTTTTTGTATCAGACATGAGCTTTGGTGCCCTTTCGGAGGAAGCAAAGATATCGTTAGCCAAAGGAGCCGAGCTGGCAGGTACGGGCATATGTTCAGGCGAAGGCGGTATGCTGCCGGAAGAACAAGCCGCCAACAGTCGCTATTTTTATGAGCTGGCGTCTGCTGGGTTTGGTTTCAAAAAGGAAGCTCTCTCTAAGGTACAAGCCTTTCACTTTAAAGGCGGCCAAGGCGCTAAAACAGGCACAGGCGGACACCTGCCCGGCAATAAGAACATCGGCCGGATTTCTGAGGTGCGCGGCATCGAAGCCGGCAAACCAGCTGTTTCCCCGCCAACATTCGCAGATATGAGCACGCCAGCTGATTTCAAAAGACTAGCCGACGAAGTTCGCGAAATCTCTGGCGGCATCCCAATTGGGTTCAAGCTGTCTGCCAATCACATCGAAGCGGATATTGATTTCGCGCTCGAGGCGTCCGCGGACTATATCATTCTTGATGGTCGCGGTGGCGGGACAGGCGCAGCGCCGCTGTTGTTCCGTGATAATATATCTGTGCCGACAATCCCGGCGCTTGCGCGGGCTCGGCGACACTTGGACGGCCTTGGCCGCAAAGATATCACRCTGATCATTACAGGCGGCCTTCGAACCCCAGMTGACTATGTGAAGGCATTAGCGCTCGGCGCGGACGGCATCGCAGTTTCAAATTCGGCAATGCAGGCAATTGGCTGCGTGGGCGCGCGGATGTGCAATACTAATAACTGCYCAGCAGGCATCGCAACACAGAAGCCAGAACTGCGGCAAAAGCTAGAKATCGCTATCGCATCAAAGAGACTTGAGCGCTTCTTCACATCAGCCACTGAGCTGATGACAGTGCTGGCCCGCGCGTGCGGSCAYNAWCANCCTNNGYCARAWKKNAASCTSGMNGATMTKACAACSTGGAAGARGGAWATGGCSGAKCTWWSMGGCNNATCCWWYNNGGCGGCRTSWMCTSATAATAGCCTACCTAGTTAACTGATATGTTAAAGCCGTGGTAACTGGCGTTATCGCGGCTTTAAATTGCCNACTTAACAGTCCACTACAGTGGACGAGATCGGGACTGTAACCGCCAGCCCACCCTGAGCAGTTTCTTTATATTTGGACTGCATGTCACGGCCCGTGATGCGCATGGTGCGGATCACTTTATCAAGTGATACGAAATGATCGCCGTCCCCGCGCAGTGCCAAGCGTGCTGCGTTGATCGCCTTAACCGATGCCATTGCGTTCCGTTCAATGCACGGTACCTGCACCAAGCCACCAATGGGGTCACACGTCAGGCCGAGGTTATGCTCCATTCCGATCTCAGCCGCGTTTTCCACTTGCTCCGGCGTGCCGCCCATCACTTCTGCAAGGCCAGCTGCGGCCATAGAACACGCGCTGCCAACTTCGCCTTGGCACCCGACTTCAGCGCCAGAAATTGAGGCGTTTTCTTTGAAAAGCCTGCCGACGGCTCCGGCAGTCAGCAGAAATTTAACCACGCCGTCATCATTTGAGGCAGGCATGAAGCGCGTATAGTAATGCAGCACAGCAGGCACAATGCCAGCGGCACCGTTGGTGGGCGCTGTTACCACCCTGCCGCCTACAGCGTTTTCTTCATTCACTGCCAGCGCATACAGGTTAACCCAGTCCAAAATGGTGAGCGGGTCTGTCAGTGCCATTTCCGGGCGCGCAGACAACTGCTTATGCAGGTCGGCAGCACGGCGCTTCACTTTAAGACCCGGCATAACGCCGCCATTTTCGCAGCCGCGTTTAACACAGTCCTGCATCACCTGCCAAATCTCCAACAGCTCTTTCCGCACATGGCTTTCGCCGTGCTGGACTGTCTCATTTGCCATCATAATATCGCTGATCGACATGCCCTCGCGTTTACAGTGCACCAGCAGTTCAACGGCGGAGGTGAACGGATAAGGGTGCGCCACTTTTTCTTCAACGAAATGATCCGCTTCGGCCTCAGCTTCGCTGACGACAAAGCCGCCACCGATGGAATAATATATATGCCGCGCCAACTCGCTACCGTCCGCTGCGTATGCCCAGAACTGCATGCCGTTCGGGTGAAAATCAAGC
The DNA here is from genome assembly GCA_016764715.1 of Kordiimonadaceae bacterium. Taxonomy (GTDB): domain Bacteria; phylum Pseudomonadota; class Alphaproteobacteria; order Sphingomonadales; family Kordiimonadaceae; genus Kordiimonas. The sequence goes on from JAESRJ010000025.1 coordinate 13,876, forward strand.
CGTTCACGCGGCAGCAATTGCAGATCATCTTCTTCTGTGAAAATAACCTGCTGAGCGCCGAGGATCTTCAGCTGTTTAGTACTGCGGACCGTATCAATCATGGTGGGTATTGCATCGATATCCACTTTACGCGGGCATTCGCCCATCAACCCCAAAAGCACTGCAACATCAGAGCCGTGACCACGCCCAGTGGCGCCAAGCGAGCCATATAATTTGGTCGCGATCCGGGCTACGTCCTGCAGATCACCAGAGGCCCGCAAACCTTCCGCAAAAGTGCGCGCCGCTTTCATAGGCCCCACAGTGTGGGAGCTCGACGGCCCTATACCAATATGAAACAGATCTAAAACGCTGGTGCTCATCACATACTCGCCCAAATAGTCAGCTTGAAATTCGCCGACACGCTAGGGCCGAGTATACGCGAGCGCAACACCAAAAGTGAGTAATATAATTACGCGCCTCTGATTAGGTTAGTATTTCTGCCGTTTWTTGACGTAATAAAATTACGCCTCGACAATAAYCTCAAAGGAAATCTACCACATCATGGTGCGGGGATCGTCAATTGGTCGTTCGTCATTGGCAGCAATTGACCCTTTAACGCAGCGCACAACCGTCCAGATAAACCACCAAAGCAAAAYAAACCAGCCAACGACTACATAGAGAAAAACCACCCCAACAAAGATGGTCGCGACCCCATACCAAAAAGTGCGCATCTGATACTCTAGGTGTGATTGCCATACCGGGCCCGCGTCTCCCGACTTTGTGTGCGCGATCACAACTCCAATGAATGCACTGAAGCCCGAAAAGAAGCCAACAAAATAGAGTATATAAACAAGTGAAACCGTGCGCCTRTCTTTTGCAGAYCGCGGACTTTCCTGAGTGAACTCTGTCACTTTATCCCCCAAAATAACTTTTTCCTAAAATAGCAAAAGTATTTAAGGGGAAAGATATGTTGTTGGCAACTACTCCTGACTAAAGCGGTATGCTGATAGGCCGCGAGACCGCTCATCAAGCACCAGGCTTCTTGTAAGTGGCGGATGGGCGCGCTGCGGGCAAGCAGGGCGCTCACARAGGCGRCAATTGGGRCCSACYGGSGTTGCRTCTACATTTTCAAARTCATGCCCTTTGGCGTAAGTAAGRTCRCGCGCRAAGGCGATGTCGCAGCCKAGGCCRATCGCCARCTGCTGRTCAGGSTGGCCGTGCAGCGAGCCAACACGCCTAACCGTGCGSGCSACAGAGAAATAGCGGGTTTCGTCCGGCATTTCGATGATCTGCGTATCAATTTTACCTGGGTTAGAGAAAGTATCATGCACACGCCACAAGGGGCATGTCCCGCCAAACCGCGAAAAATGGAACCGCCCCGCAGAAAATCGCTTCGAAATGTTACCTGCTTTATCAACACGGACAAAAAAGAACGGAATGCCGCGTTCACCGGGRCGCTGCAAAGTYGTTAGCCGGTGGCACACCTGCTCAAAACTGCTGCCAAACCGCCGTCCTAGTTGCTCAATRTCATACTTAAGCGCTTTGGCATCTTCGAGAAAACGSCGATACGGCATTAAAAGTGCCCCWGCAAAATAGTTGTTCAGGCTAATACGTACAAGGTGACGCGCTTCTGCTGTTTGCCACTGGTGCAAATCCCCTGTGCGCTGCACTATGGGTTTAAACTCTAGCATCGCGACCTGCACTGCGAGCTGGAATACACGCGCACCGCTGTCGAGCATCTCACTAATTAAAAGCTGCCGCCGGTGCTGATCAAAATGGCGAAGTGTTTCCGGCATTACATCGTGCGGCATAATCCGCACGCGAACGCCGTGCTCTTCGTCAAGCCGCCCGGAAAGCACCATGAAGGCGTCATCGCGCAGTAAGCCCAACTCATCATGAAGGGCCTCTGCTGCCTCGTCTAGTTCGGGAAAATAGTTTTTATGGTCATGAATGAAATCGCGGACCTCATCCACAGGAAAGGCCGAATCGCTGCCGCCCTCGCGTTCYGCCACCCGGCTGGAGAGGTCCGTTGCACTTTGCCGAGCCTGCTGCARCGATTTGTAAAGAAGYGTAAAGGCGTCAACTGCCCTTGGAGCAGCATCCGCCATATCCTGCATCTCGCTACGCGCAAGGCCAATTGACTTGAACATGGGGTCTGCGAGTATCTCAGAAAGGTCAGCAAAGGCCCGTGCTTCGTCTGTTCCGGCGAATGCCGTCAGCTCAATATCGTACACTTCGGCGAGCCGCAAAAGAAACTGAGCAGAAACAGGGCGTTGGTTGCGCTCCACCAGGTTAAGATAGCTGGTTGAGAACCCTAGTTCAGACGCCATTTGCGACTGGGAAAGCCCACGCTCACGCCGTAACCTACGGATGCGGGGGCCCGCAAATACCTTCTTTGTTGCCATCCCAGCCATCGAGCAATCCCATATTTACAAAATTTACATATTTACATTTTGACAATGACAAAATCATACATTGGAACACTTTTTGTATCAATAGTGTTTTGCACTGAGAAACATATGTGAAATATAGGCTGTTATTCACGCAACAAAATTGTCGTTTCTGCTATATGTCACCGTCGACTTACTTTGAAGCTAATACGGAACGAGGACCAAAATGCCTGGCACTACAGAAATGACAGACGACGAAATCCCAAACAGCCTTGAGCTAACCGGCCCCCTTAAGGACGGTTACGAGCGCGTACTTACGTATGATGCCCTCAGTTTTGTTGCAGACCTTGAAGCCGCGTTTGGGGATCGCCGTCGCGCCCTTTTAAAAGTGCGCACAGAACGCCAGAAGACACTGGACACCGGCGAGCTGCCTGATTTCCGTACAGATACAAAACACATTCGCGAAGGCGACTGGAAAATYCTCAGYACTCCTGATGATTTGCAGGACCGCCGCGTAGAAATTACCGGCCCCGTTGACCGGAAAATGATGATCAAT
>JAESRJ010000026.1 GCA_016764715.1 Kordiimonadaceae bacterium
TCGTAAAAACGACCCGCGTTAGTTGCTTTCGGATCACCCGAATGCGGGCTGCCAAGAGTGATAACCATGCGCACTTTCTCGGGGCGTAATTTCGCTAATTCGCGCGCAAATACACCGCCGAGGCTCCAGCCGACAAGGCTTATTTTTTCGCCGTGTGTATCAAAGGCAGCATCAATTCGTTCCAGCATACGCTCAAGCAAACCTTCGCGCAGGCCGAGATTGCGGCCAAGTTCCCACCCAAGAGGCACGTAACCGCGCCCGCGCAGAAACCTTCTAAGCGGCGCAGTCGAGGCATCTGTAGCAGCTAGCCCTGGCAATACCATGACAGGATGACCGTCGCCCTTTGGTAAACGCTTAAACATTGGCATCGCGGCTAAGTAGGCACCGAACTCCCATACGGCGCGGCCTTCCATCAACATCAGCATCAGTGATGGCGCTTTTATCTTACTATTTTTACTTTTACTAAACATCTCAAACACATAGTCCCCTTCACGGCCACTGGTACGGCCTAATTTCCCCGATTATTCTCTAGTCCCTAATTACTCTCTTATTATTCATTTGCTATTATTTGCGCTTTACGCCTTTCAGCATTTTATCACGGAACTCGGTTGTCAGCGTCAAAAACTCCGCAGATCCACCGCTCACGTAAGGCGTAAGCTGGCTTATCAGGCTGAAGACGCCATTATGAATAGAAACGGGCAGCGATAACTGCGGCGCCATCAAGCTATGATAGGTGGGCCAATATGTAAGCTGCTGGGCAAAACGTTCGGCCATCTGCTCCGCTTCAATCCGCCCAATATTTATAAAACCCTGTTTATCCAGATCAAAGATGATCGACGCCATGGTTTTAATTTTGAGGTTCACGAGCGAGCGAAAACGCTGTTCAAGGTCACCGTAGCGTTCCACCAACCCCTGCAGGTTTCGGTAAAAAAATCGAAAATCAGCGACTTCTTCAAACAATATGTAAAAATATACCCAGTTGTCTGACAGCTCAAGTGACTTCTCGATCGGCGCTTGCAGCACCATTTTAAATTCTTCTTCAAAATCCAAAAATAACTGGCGAATGATCGGGTCTTTACCCTTAAAATGATAATAGAGATTACCCGGGCTCATATCGAGCACGTTCGCAATATCGACAGACGTCACATCTTGCTCACCCTCTTCATTGAAGAGCTGGAGGCTTGCCTGCAGTATTTTGTCTTTTGTCTTCATACAGTGCGCTTATGGTCCGTTTTCACAATCACAGTTCAGCTTTTCCAGCGGCTTATTTAGTCGCTTTTTTGGCAGCAGGATTTTTCGGCGGTGCTTTTATCGTTGTTGATTTCTTAGCGACGGTTTTCTTCGCAGCCGTCTTCTTCGCGCCCGTTTTCTTAGCAGCCGGCGGCACCATCGCCTTCACGAGAACAAGTATCTCGTCGACCTTGGCTTCAATCGAATCGAGGCGCGTTTCAATGCTCTCAATTTGGTCCTGCTGGTCGGCGGCCACTTCAGTGATACCCAGCGCCGCCTTCATGCGCTCCATGCGGTCACTAACTGTTTCCATTGTCGCGCGCACCGTTTGCTCCGCCATTTTGGGAGTATAATTTTTAGCAACGCTCTTAACTGTACCTTCAAGGTCTTCACCGCGGCCCACTAATTCTTCAAAAACGCGCGTGGTCTCTTTGCCCATTTTTGCGTACGCGTCCTGAGCATCGCCGATGGCACGGCCATAAGCGCCGATACCCGCGAGCCAAACTTTACGTGCAATATCCATGTCTTTTTTTGGTTTGTCAGACATGTCTTTCTCCTTTGGTGTCCGTAATAAGGGTTTCGTGCTATTGACCTATCTCTAGGCTACCCAAGCCGCGTTCGCGCTAACTTCTTCCCGGTAGTCATCAAGAAAACGGGTRATAACCGGTACCACTTCAGCAGCACGCGACACCATAAACAAATGCCCGCCACCCTTAACAACCCGCAAATCCGCCTTCGGGATAACCGACCGTAGGATACGCGCGTTAATCAGCGGGACGATGTTATCTTTATCGCCAGACATAATCAGCGCTGGCTGCTTAAGGAAAGGCAGGAAATGCATGCTTGTCCAGCCCGCCATCGCCATCAACTGGTACGCATAGCCTTTGCTGGTAGGAGGCGTGACCCGGCTTTTGTGGCCTCGGGAGCTAGCGTCTACTTTGTCGCCGTAAAGCGTCTCAAAGTTCTTCATCATATAGTCAGGATCAGTATAGCGTTTAGGCTGAACCATTCGGCTAAGGGCGCTGAAATTACCTGGCACCATCAGCATGCCTGCGCTTGTAGAAAGCAAAACCAACGCCTTCGCACATCCTGGATAATCCCGCGCAAACTGTTGCGCCATGCCGCCGCCCCACGAGACGCCCATTACATCAACTTCATCAACACCTAGATGTTCAAGAATGCGTTTGGCCCATTTAGCGGCCTTTGAAGGCCGGTAGGGAATGCGAGGATTTGGAGAGCCGCCAACGCCCGGCATATCAAACGTAATCACATCGCCGCGGTGCCGCATAAGCTCGCCTAGCGGTTCAATGGTTTCTAAATTTGCCCCGATACCGTTAAAGAACAAAACTGGCCGCGCTGTTCCTGTGCCGCGCCACCGCGCTACACGCAACTCTTGCCTGCCGACTTTGATCATTTGTATCTCTGGCTGTGCTTCCAACATTTTACTCTCCCACTCAACTTTTACTCATAACGGACCCCCGTCCGTGCTGACCCCAGTATTATGTCACCAAGTTTCTTCGAAACACGGTGACACCGTGCGCTGCGATGCAGGCTCCCCGCCCACACTCAGCTTTAACCAAATACATACTCTCCCGGCGCTGCTGCCAATGACTTATACTTGCGGTTCCCGGCAGATTTCGGCGCAGGCTTCAATTCGCCCGACCGCTCWGTTAACCAMGCAGACCAAGGYGTCCACCAMGAYCCGTCCARCAGCTCTGCATTCTCCATCCACTCATCCGCTGTRTTGTCCTTGCCGCTMGCATTAYAGAAATACTTGGCTTTYGGATTGGTYGGCGGRTTKAGAAGMGATTGGATATGACCACTGTTGGAAACAAAAAACTCTACGTTACCRCCWARCAATTTGGTGGTGCGGTAACAGGCRCGCCACGGCGTGATATGATCTGTAAACCCGGCCACAACGAAGCTGTCATGCTTTATTTGGCCAAGGTCGAGCATATTGCCCATAAATTCCTGCGTGCCAGGGTTAGCAAACGGCGCTGAAATATAGCTATCCAAATAGTCTGAATGCAAGGCAGCCGGCAGGTTCGTTGTATCGTTGTTCCAGAACAAGATATCAAATGCCGGCGGCTTATCGCCCATCAAGTAATTATTGACTACATAGTTCCAAATCAGATCGTTCGGCCGCATCCAGGCAAAGGTCCGCGCCAAATCATCACCGGAAAGGATACCCTTAGCTGCAGACCGCTTGCGCGCTGCCTCCAGCGTATCAGGTGAGATAAGCGCACCCACTTCACTGTCTTCCTGCCGGGGATCAAGCACACACACCTGGAAAGTCGAACTGTTGATACAGTTGTTCCCTTCAGCAGCCAGGTGGCTCAGCAGCGTTGCTACACTGATCCCGCCTGAGCAGGCACCAGAGACATTGATTTTCTTGGATTTTGTAATTTTCAGGACGGCATCAATGCCTTCCATCGCTGCTTTRATATAGGTTTCCAGYCCCCAATGMGMTTGCTCAGCACTTGGGTTRCGCCAACTKATAGCRAACAGCTGAACRCCTTGMGACAGCATRAARCGGAACATGCTTTTRTCWGGCGTCAAATCAGACGCRTARAATTTRTTKATCTGWGGCGGGATRATCAARAGYGGGATRGCGTGCACGTCGTCGGTTGTCGCTTTATACTGAATGATCTCTAGCACTTCATTGCGGAATATAACGTCGCCCGGCGTTGTCGCCARGTTTTCRCCYACYTTAAACGGCGTGCTATCSACYTGSGACGGCATCATRTTGTTRTTGACCATATCRTCGTASGCRTTCTTCAGGCCCTGAACCACGGAYTTRCCGCCGGTCTCGTAAAASCGYTTCAWTGCRGCAGGGTTRCCWASCAACGWATTGGTGGGGGCCAACGCGTCTGTTACAACTTCCAGGATGAAGTGCGCGCGCGCACGGTCAACTTCTTCAATRTTTGCTTCACTAAGCCAGTTATTGAGATTTTCCTTCATCGCCATCCAACCTTGCATGGCGCGGCGATAAAACGGGTTCTTTGCCCATGCAGGGTCTTGAAAACGCCGGTCCTTAGGATGCGGGGCATACTCAGATTTGCCGATAATCACATCCTTGATGTCTTTGCTGTAATTCAGGAAGTGGCCGCCCAATACGAAGGGGTTAAGCGCCGCCTGCTTAAGCACAACACCGAGTGAGCGAACAAGCTCGGACCGGTGAATACCAATGATCGGACTGAAAGCTGTTGTTGCTTCTGCCGCAGCATCGCTGAGTTTACTTTTGGACCGTGACATTTGTGTTCCCCTTATTTGCTCACATCCCATGCAGCATCCATGCCGTCTAGGTAGCAATTTTTCCGCTAACCCCACCTTGTATGGTCAGCCTGAAACTCAGAACACRTAGGCTTCCRTNAAATNGCTRAWWYTCAGCRWYRRWGCCTACCAAGTACAGTAAGCGGAAAAGTAGAAATCACAAGGGCTGTCGGTGTTCACTTTTCAAGAGTGAGCCCATCAGCCCCTGCGGTTTTCTAATGCAGTAGCCGCCCAATTAGGCTGCTGCTTTATCTTCTGTTTTCGCTGTAGCTTTAGGAGCTGCNTTTTTTGCAGCTGGAGCCGTAGGCGTTTTGCGTACTGAGTTAACCTTGCGGCTCAGTGCAGAAACAGTTTTGGAAAGTTTTGCAAGCTCGCCAGTGATTTCGTCGAAACGGTCCGTTGCTTCAGTGGCTGTGCGAGCGAATACTTTGCCGCCAGCTGCTGAAACTTTTTCGCGTACGTCATTGAACTTTGGCTCAACATATTCGCGGGCTTTGCGAGCACCGTCTTGTGCCTGAACTTCAAGCTCTTCGCCTTTTTCGATTAGCTCGTTAACGAACTGCTCGCGGCTCATTTTGAATTTCTCAGCRCCGTCCTGTGCAAAATCAAACGCTGTTTTGTTAGCACCGAGCCAAGCAAGCCAACCCTGACGGTAAGCACGAACAACTGGTGATTTTTTGATATCTTCTAGAATAGCCATAATATTTTCCTTCTCTAAAGCCTGCGGCTTAAATCAAGTACGGTCCGACGCTGCCCAGTTGGAGGGGGGAGGGAGCAAGCCTCGGACCGTTCTGTGTAAGCACGGTGGTAACCGCACTCGTTTAACCTTGAGACAGAACCTACAGCGAAACATTAGAAACCGCATACTAATGGAATTAACTGGGGGAACGCCCGCTATGATGAGCCCAAGAAGCTGGTGAACACTCGTCTAAAAGGCTGGGCTAGCGCGACGTCGTTGAGCAGCCGCCCTAAGCAGCGCTCGCAGACCTGAAGACGGTGCCCACCACTATGAACAGCGCTACAAACCCAGGAGGCCCCTACACAAAGTTTATGCGCGATTCGACCTGACACCGAAAGAAAAAGAGGATCTAATCATCTGTAAGAAAAAGTTGAATACTCGCGTTAGGGAGGGTGTTCTATCCATGCGGGCCCTCGTATAAGCGCCAGAAACCTCCAATCAAAACACGCCAAATGTGCAGTCCCCGAGTGGTGTAGGGACGGTCTAGCCTGTTAACAACGCCTCTGCGACCCTACAGCCTGATAACCGCCATTTTGTCCTGCGTCATATCGTGCATGGTGAATCCAATACCGCCCGTTCCGTAACCAGATTGCCTGCGCCCGGCAAAAGGCATCCAGTCAACCCGGAACGCGGTATGATCGTTGACCATCACGGCTGTGGCATCCAGCTCTCGCACAGCTTTCATGGCTGTTCCCAATTTTTCGGTGAAAACAGATGCCTGAAAAGCAAAAGGCAGCGCGTTTGAACGGGCAATTGCCTCGTCGAATGTATCGTAGGCATAGACGCACAGGGCTGGACCAAAGATCTCACTCGTTGAGACCTTGGCGTCTTGAGCTGGTTCTAACAACACTGTCGGCATATAAGCGGTGTCGCTGTGCTTGCTGCCGCCAACCAAAACTTTAGCGCCCATCTCGGCCGCTTCATCAATCCAGCTAGCCACCCGGTCAACTTCTCGTGGCCGTATCAAGGGCCCGCACTGAACCTGCTCGTCCGTCGCGTTTCCTACAATTAGCTGGCCAGCACTTTCTGCAAGGCGCGCTGCTATTTCTTCGGCTTCGGCGCGCGGCGCAAATACGCGCTGCACAGACACACACACCTGCCCCGAATGGTAAAATCCACCCTTAGTCAGGCTCGGGATCATCGCATCCAGATTGGCGCCTGTGTCGATAATCACCGGGGCAGCGCCTCCATGCTCAAGCGCACAGCGCGTGCCGGGCGCTAGTTTCGAGCGCAGCATCCAACCAACGCGGGCTGAACCAATAAAACTGAAGAATGCCACCCTGCTGTCCGTCACCAATTTCTCAGCAACATCCAGATCACACATTACAAACTGGCACCACTCTTCCGGCAGCCCCGCCTCATAAAGAATATCGACAAAGGCTTTGCATGACAGCGGCGTGTCGTCTGCAGGCTTGATAATCACCGGGCAGCCGACCGCCACTGCAGGCGCAACTTGGTGCACAATAAGATTGAGCGGATGATTGAAGGCAGAAACAGCCACCACCGGCCCAATAGGCTCCCGCTGCGTAAAAGCAATGCGGCCAGCACCAGCCTCTGTAAGATCCATCGGGATTTCGCGCCCCGCCATATGGGATAGCTCATGAATACAGAGCCCAATGCCGTCAATCGCACGCGTTACTTCAACCCGTGCGTCGACCAGCGGCTTACCACCCTCGCCCGCTATTCCGAAGGCCAGATCCTCAAATCTGGCCTCCATCAACTGTGCAGTTTTCTTCAGGATTTCAACGCGCCGGTAGGCTGGCAGCCAATTATTCCTGTTCCGGTATAACTTGTGCGCCGTCTCCAGCATGCTGTCCACATCCTGCCAGCTGTTCATCGGCACCTGGCCGATCTGCAGTTGGTTATAAGGATTTACGACATCCAACATGGCGGCGGCACCCGTCATATCAGGCACGCTTTTTCTGATAGTTCGTCGATTAGAACGCGCTGGTTTTCTGAGTAATCAACAGGCACCTCAACCAGATGCACGCCGCCCGCTTCAAAGGCGCGCTCAAACGTTGCCACCAAATCATCCGCCGATGTTACCCGGTGCCCGGTTGCCCCGTAGCTGTTGGCATACTGAACAAAGTCCGGGTTACCAAACTCAAGCCCCCAATCGTCAAAACCAGCGTCCGCTTGTTTCCAACGGATCATGCCGTAGCTGTTATCATTAATGACCGTCACCACGAGATTAAGGCCAAGCCGAACAGCGGTTTCCATTTCCTGACTGTTCATCATAAAGCCCCCATCCCCGCATATCGCCATCACCCGGCGACCCGGATTAATGAGAGCCGCGAGCATCGCAGAAGGTAGCCCCGCGCCCATTGTTGCCAGCGCGTTATCAAGCAGCACCGTATTGGGTTCGTAGGCTTTATAGTTGCGCGCGTACCATATTTTATAAACGCCATTATCAAGTGCAATGATATCTTTGTCGCCCATGACTTTGCGGGTATCAGCCACAAAGCGCTGCGGAATGATCGGGAAACGGCTGTCGTCAGCCCCTTCTCCTATATGTTTTTCGATCTCGTCCTGCACAAGTTGAAAATAGCTTTTATCATAAGACACCTGCCCGCCAATTTTGGCTTGCAGCCGTTCGATTGAAGGGGCCAAGTCGCCCACYACTTCAACTTGCGGAAAATATACCTGGTCAACTTGCGCCGCCTTATAATTGATATGAATAACTTTCTTGCCGCCCTCGTCCATGAAGAAAGGCGGTTTTTCGATCACATCGTGCCCAACATTTATAATCAGATCCGCGCGTTCAATGGCACAGTGCAGATAGTCACCGTCCGACAAAGCCGCCGTGCCCATAAACAGATCAGACCGTTCGTCGATCACCCCTTTGCCCATCTGGGTATTGAAAAACGGAATGCGCGTTGCTTCCACAAAATTGCTCAGCGCCGTGCGGGCATGCCGCCTGTTTGCGCCAGCACCAATGAGCAGCAGCGGCATTTTCGCCGCCTTGATCATTTCAGCCGCTTGCTCAAGCACAGTATCCCCTGCAATCGCATAGTGGCGAGGGTGTGGCTTCAACACGGGCTCATTTGTATCTTCAGCGGCGATGTCTTCGGGCAATTCAAGCAGTACCGCACCCGGGCGTTCCTCTTCCGCGACACGAAAAGCTTCCCGCACCAGCGCCGGGATCGTATTACCGTGCACAATCTGCTTGGACATTTTGCAGATAGGGGCAAACAACGCCACCACGTCAATAATCTGGAACTGGCCCTGCTTTGATTTTTTGATCGGCTTCTGGCCAGTAATCATAATCAGTGGCATGCCGCCCAAATGCGCATAGGCTGCAGGCGTTGCGAAATTGGTGGCGCCGGGGCCCAGCGTTGCCATGCAGACGCCAGCCTTGCCGGTTAGGCGGCCATATGTTGCTGCCATGAAACCAGCCCCTTGTTCGTGGCGAGTAAGCACAAGCTTGATCGACGATGTTCTTAGGCTTTCGAGTAAGTCGAGATTTTCTTCGCCAGGTACTGCAAAAATATACTCAACACCTTCGGCTTCTAGCGCCTTCACCATTAGGTCAGAAGCTTTAACCGGTGTTTCGTTTGCAGGAGCCTCACTATCGAGCAGTGTCATGTCTCTTCCTTTACAAAATCAAACTTGGCATTACAAAATGAAAGTTAGCACAAAGTTGCACGTTAAATTCTTTGCCGCAAAACACTTTTGCCGTGAAGAAGTCACGCGCCTCACACGCATTTATTGGTCGCTATGGTCTTTAAATTAAACGAAAGACATGATCAGACAATAAGCAGCGCTGCAACGGCAAAGATGCCATAGAAAGTCCAAAATACCTGTCCAATTGTCGCCGCGTTACTTGTTGGGAACGGACACAGCACCGCGCGGATCTTCTAGAAGCCAATAAAGAACATTGTCCCTGAATATATTTGAACGCGTCAGCCCAAGATGATCGTCCGGCAAAAACATCACATGGCTATAATCAATCGGCGACCGAACATACGGCTGCCATTCACCCCCGACGCGTTCGTCCATTAGGGCGCTGGACCGCAGCACGGTGCCATCACCGGCACCCATTTCCAATATTGAAACTTCACCAGTTTTGCTATCCACTGAAAGTGTCTTAACTGTTTCAATTGCGTCGCCTGCGACCAATATTATATCAAGCCCTTCAGGCGTTTTTTGCGGCAGGTCTAGTGCCGCCGCGAACGCTCTGGCTTGGGCCAAAATCCTCGCCTGTACATCGATCGCAATGGCGCGGCGCTCCTTCGGGTCTGGCACATTTGGTAGCATTTCCGCAATAAGGTCTTCTTGATCTGGGCTGGCTAATCCCCATCCGTACCGTTGCCACAAAGCGGGATCATATAAGTCTGCCACTGGTTTGTTGACATCACCGTCATAAACCACATGTCCGTGCCGAGCGCGCGGCAGCAGCTCATAAACAGACGGGAAAGTGCCCATCAGAGCGGGCTGGTAAAACGGCAAAAACGGCATGCCTATATCCCGGCCCTTAACCAGGTCTAACAAAGCGTCAGTGGCACCAGCGTTCGGCGTACCCACMAGTATCACCCGCGATACATACTTTGCGCCAGCCCAATTCAGCACCGGCGACGGGCCATCTGCAGTTAAAGGTTGGTCGCCGTACCGCAACATATAGCGCGTTACCAAACCACCCATCGAATGCGCCACAATATCAAACTTCACCTCAGCATTTTCTATACCAAATCGTTCTTTATATTCAGCCTGCACTTCAGCGTGGCGCTCCTGAATATAGCGGTAAAGGATGGCGGCATTTTCTGCGTTATCGCGCCGCCAGTCGAACGCATATTGGTAGCAGGTATAGTGGTCAGACCCGTAATCGATCGCTCCCGCGAGCCCCAGGCTCTGGTCCCTGTACCCACCTGCGCCGAGCGTTGACATAATCGCGGCATAGGCTTTCAACTGAAGCGGAATGCCGAGTATTTCAACGCGAATTTCCTCCATCACGCCGTCAGGCTTTACATTGTCGCGCAGATCAATCAGAGGCAGGCCTCTGGTCACAGGCAGCGAAATCAAACGCGCGCCTTCAGGCTTTTGTGGATCTGCTGCGCCTCGCACAAAGGCACCCCACACAGTGATGCCCGTATCTTCGTCCTTAAGCCGGGACCCCAAAATTCCGGGGATCACAATCACAGGGTTTCGGTCGGGCCGGTCTGTTTTCGCGGCTGCATTATATATAATATCAAGTCGTGCCACTTTTTCGCCACCGCCGCACCCGGCTAATGCAAAACTTATAAGCGCACTCAGCACCAGCTTAAAGAAGGGAGCCCCCTTAGGGGCATGTTCAATTCTACTGCCAGTGTTGAGGACCATTTTTATTCTCCAGAATGCACACGCCAGATCGATTATCATAGAGGCTAGAGCGGTGGACTATAAAGTATGAAGTATTGACTAGGTATTGATAGCAAACAATCGGTGAGCCGACAAAACACGTTCCGACACCAGCTAGTGAAGCCATCTTGATAGCAGCGTTAACCGCTATGCCCAGTCGCCTATGTGGGTATAGGGTTCATTAATTCAACTCCCCACCCTGTTCGCTACCCAAGTTCCTTTTTTCGGCTACTTCTTGCCCGGCCGATACGTGCGTTTCGCCTGTGCTTTGATATCCTCAATGTCGAGCAGTGCTTTACGCCATTTCTTTGCAGCAAACAGCGGTGCCTGATCAGCATAATGCGGTGACAAAGCATCAAGAGTAGCACTGCCGTACTGGTGGACAAGATCGGCAGACTGATTACCCGAAGAATCCCATTCCACGAGCGCAATCCATGTATCGCCGTGGGTGATTGGGGCAATACCGTCTTCGCGGAACTCCCCAATGGAATAGACAGCGCGCAGGGTATCTGGGCCGCCGTCGAGCGGCAGGTCAACCGTACCACGAACAAGCCTGCTTACGTCGCCCCAAGGCGGGTCGATTTTGCCGTAGTGTTTTTTAAGGTACGCCACGGTCCAGCGGAAGGCATCGGCCTCATGGGTTTCCGAACCGTCGCCGCCGTTAAGCCGGTTGTTTTTCCGCATAGTTACCACACCGAGGGCCGCGTGCAGGTTTGCAGCATCTGCAGATAAGTTCCATGCGCGCAGATGATCCGCGGCGGTAGCCATTTCAGGTTCAGCGGTCCAGTCAAGCGCTGTAAGCCGGTTAATCACGCCAGCATATTTTGAGTTTTTTGAATAGCTCACATCAAATTTAATCGCCAGTAATTCGTCCCTGCCGATTACACTGGTGCCGTCGGTAAGCTCAGCTACTCGCAACGACCGGTTGGTGTGATTGGTCGCCAGTCCCATTGACTGAGGGAAATCTTGAGCGCGCAAATTATCTGCGCCGTCCGTGGCTACGAAGGGCGTATTGTTGGAATTATAGATAAAGCCAGAGGCCGGATTAATCAGCTTCGGCACCTCGGAGAACGGCCTGTATCCCTGCCATATCAAGTCAGAGCGATCACCGGGCAGATCTTTTGACCAATCCCACGCGTCATCCCTGTTGGGATACTGGGCATTATGGATAAAGCCTATATTACTATCCTTATCCGCGTAGATGTAATTGATACTTGGCAAGGCCCCCAGTGCCATTGCGTCAAGAAATTCATCCAAGTTCTGCGCCTGGTTAAGCCGGTAATATTGCTCCAGCTGGCGGATCTCTCCCATATTGGCATAGCGCAGCGCATATGTTTTGTCAGCAGCTTCAATCACCGGGCCGTGCTTGCTACGTAGCACCGAGCGTTCAGCCATAAAGGCGAAGGGCCCAAAAAGCCGCACTTCAATGGTAACTGTTGATTGTTCGAAATCGACCCATTCGCCATCAAGTTTATACTGCATTGGGTTTTCTGGGTTGCGTGCCAGCACATAAACGTCGGCCAGATCAATCGAATTTACTGTGTTGGCCCAGCCAATATTCCGATTGAAGCCGTGCAGAATAACCGGGGTGCCCGGGAAAATACCGCCGGTTATATCAAGGCCTTCGTCTGACATCAGATGCGCTTCATACCAGGCAACTGGACCGTCAAGCGGTTGATGCGAGTTGATGAATAGCCGGGTGGTATCGTCGCCAGACCGCGCCGCCGAAACCGCCATTCCGTTCGAGCCCAGTTCTGTCGCTGTTTTTGGCCCCACATTCCATGCCTGTCTGTTCGCAGATGGGTCCAACGCCATCTCCACATTGCGAGCATCGCCAAAGAGCGACAACAGCGTTTTGTCCAGTCCATAGAAGAAAGGCGATTTGAACATAAAGCCTGCAATTACATCCTGGCCGGTAAACGGCGCCAACCCCTGCCACGTGGCGTCAGGGTTCTCAGCGGCATATATATTAAGGCCTGCGGCGTAAGCTTCAGCAATAGCCTTCACATCTGCGGGAACATCAACCGCGTAGCGCTGGTCCACAGTGCCCCAAATATCAAACATCGCTACTAGATAATCTGTCGGCGCAGCATCCGGCCCTTTGTAGCGCGCCAGCACACCGCGCGTTGCTGCGACAGTGGTCTGGATCGTTTCAAAATCGTCCTCGGCGTGGGCATAGGCAAGCCCAAAACTGGCATCCGCATCCAGCTTGCCACTAATATGCGGTACATTCCAATTGTCGCGGTAAATTGTAACATCATACTGGGAGGCCGCGGCAGAAAGGGCGGCGGCGCCCGGGTTTGCCGGAAGCGGGTTCCATAGCCATACGCCCGCGACAACAGTTCCCAGAAGGAGAACGCCGCCAACCAGTCGTGTCAGTGTTCTACCCCAACCGCCACTTTGCTGTTTTGTAACCGCGCCCTGATGCATATGCCCTGCCCTTGCTTTAAAGTATTTCCCTACCCTAGACATAGAGCGCCGATGGCGTACAGGCAAATCCCAGTCAGCGAGAACTAGCACCTAAGCCATTGCCGCTTAGCCAGCTGCACTGATTTGCATACAGAACCAGCCACAGCCAGCTGTTAATGAGGCGGCCTCAGCGCTGAACCCCCGGCAAGATTGGTGTTTGTTTGACAGTGCCAAAAGCAATATTCGACTCGATCGCCGCAATGCCAGGAACCGCATTCAACTTCTCTTTCATAAAGAGCTCATAGTCCTGAAGGGTGGCGGCGACGATGTGCAAAAGATAGTCGTGTGACCCAGCCATCAGAAAACATTCGATGATCTCTTCTATGTCTGAGATACAGCTTTCGAACTGACTGATAGTAGCGGTGTCGTGACTATTCAGCCTGATCATGGCAAAAACGCTGATCGGCAACCCGTATAAATTTCGGTCCACAACGGCAGTATAGCCTCGGATTACACCGCTAGCCTCCAGCTTTTTGAGGCGCCGGAGACAAGGAGAGGGAGACAGATGAACTTTGTCCGCCAATTCTTGATTCGTAATTCGGCCATTTTTCTGCAACTCACGGATAATTTTTAGGTCAATATTGTCCATATTTCTTTCTACGTTAGCAGTATCTGCTAACATTATCGAAAAACTTACCAACAATAGCAAGCAAATTGCGAGCGAGATTCCCTATTATTGACCCCGGCACAATCAGTGGGTGGCGTGCCGCAATTTTTATAAGGGTATGGGAAGATGAAATTGATCGATAAAGACAATAAAAAACCAACGACTGGCTTCGCAACTGACGCTATCCATTGGGGCTATAAGCCAAGCAGCCATCAAGGCGCGCTTAATCCGCCCGTTTATATGACATCGACCTTCGCTTTTGAAAGCGCCGAGCAAGGCGCAAGTATTTTTGGGGGTGAGGAAAAAGGTTACTTCTATTCCCGCATTTCCAACCCAACTGTTGCGCTTCTAGAGGAGCGTATCGCGCGGCTGGAAGGCGCAGAGGCAGGGCTTGCTACAAGCAGCGGCATGGGCGCAATTTGCTCGGTTTTCTGGTCGCTTATTCAGCACGGAGATGAGCTAGTCGTGGATCAGACACTTTACGGCTGCACCTACGCTTTTTTCCGCACCTTGGTGGAAAAGTTCGGCATTAAAATACTTGCTGTCGACATGGCCGACCTAAAGGCCGTTGAGGAGGCCATCACCCCCAAAACCCGTCTGGTGTTTTTTGAAACACCTGCTAATCCCACCCTGCGTCTAGTCGATATCGCCGCAGTCTCCAGCTTAGCACACAAGCATGACGCCCTAGTGATCGTCGACAATACGTTCTGCACGCCCTACCTGCAGCGCCCTCTTGAATTTGGGGCGGATGTCATTGTGCATTCAGCTACCAAGTATCTGGGCGGGCACGGAGACCTGATTGCGGGCTTGGCCGTCGGCGGTGCTGAGATGATCGAGCATGTCCGCCTGAGCGGTTTGAAAGATTTGACCGGGGCCGCTTTGTCCCCGTTTGATGCCAGCCAGATACTGCGCGGCATAAAAACACTTGAGATTAGAATGGATCGGCATTCCCAAAGCGCTGCCACCGTCGCGCGCTATCTTGACAGCCATTCTGCCATTGAGGCCGTCTATTACCCTGGCCTTGAAAGCTTTCCCCAGCACGAACTTGCCAAACGCCAGATGAGCCAGTTCGGCGGCTTAATCGCCTTCGAGGTGAAGGGCGGCATTGTGGCAGGAAGGGCGCTGATGAACAGCCTTAAGCTCGCGACACTTGCTGTCAGTTTGGGCGACGCGGAAACCTTGATCCAGCACCCAGCAAGCATGACCCACGCGCCCTACGAAGAAGAGGTTAGGCAGGCTGCGGGCATCACCGATGGGCTGGTACGCCTATCCATTGGCCTAGAATGTGTCGATGATATTATCGCCGATCTTGACCAAGCTCTAACGCAAGAATATGTCGAATTGGCGCAGGCCGGGTAAGCTAAACCAGCCCTTTGGATTTTCCGTTTCGTAATTCCTTCAAGAGCAGAGAAATGATGACCACTCAACTTTCACCGCCCGCGCTATCTGCGAGCGGCAGCGATATCAAGATGTTGCAAGAGCTGGAGAAAAAAGCCCTCTGGCTCGCCAGCTACATGATCCACAATGCTAATCACATCCGCCCCTCACGCGATGGGCTTAAGGTTGGTGGCCATCAGGCTTCGTCGGCGTCTTTGGTGAGTATCATGACGGCGCTGTATTTTCATTCCATGCGCGCGGAAGATAAAATCGCGGTCAAGCCGCACGCTTCTCCTGTCATGCATGCGATCATGTATCTGATGGGGCGGCAAGAGCTCGACGTCATGAAAGACTTCCGCGCTTTTGGCGGCGCTCAATCTTACCCTAGCATCACCAAAGATAAAACCGACGTGGATTTCTCCACCGGATCAGTTGGTATGGGCGTTGCGGCTACTCTTTTTAACAGCCTTGTACAGGATTATGTGGTGGACCACGGTTGGGTGAAGGAAAACCAAACCGGTCGCATGATTGCCCTAGCTGGCGACGCTGAATTTGATGAAGGCAATATTTTCGAAGCGATGCTTGAAGGCTGGAAGCACAGGGTAGGCAACCTTTGGTGGGTGGTCGACTATAACCGACACAGTCTTGACGGTGTGGTGGATGACGCCCTCTTTGGCCGCATTAGCGGTGTATTCGATAGCCTGGGATGGCAAGTCACCCCGCTTAAATATGGCAAAAAATTACTGGCAGCGCGTGATGGGCCCGCTGGCGAAGCTGTCATCGACTGGATCGACCGCTGCCCTAATCAGCTCTATAGCGCAATTACCTATCAGGGCGGGGCAGAATGGCGGCGGCATCTGGAACTGGATCTCCAAGGCACATCCGGGCTCAATGAATTTCTAGACAGCTGTGATGATACAGGATTGCAGGGCATCATGACCAATCTGGGCGGTCATGACATGGAAACACTAACCGAGGCATTTGCAGCTGCAGACAGCGGTGCGCCGCACTGTTTCATTGCCTATACAATTAAAGGCTACAACCTACCGCTGGCGGGGCACAAAGATAATCATGCAGGCTTGATGAACCCAACCCAGTTGAAGAAACTCCAACAAACCTTCGGCGTGCCTGAAGGTCAGGAGTGGGATAAATTCGCAGGCCTAAAGCAGACGCCAACTGAAATTAGGTCCTATATTCAGGGCGTCCCGTACCAGGCGCGGAAGAAGCCTTATTGCCGAGGCCCTGTAATTGAAGTGCCGCCACTATCCACCCCTGCAGACGAAGCACAGTCCACACAGGAAGCCTTTGGCAAAATCATGTTTGAATTGGCGCGAGGGGATAGTGCGCTTGCAGACAGAATTGTAACGACGTCCCCAGATGTGACTTCTTCAACAAACTTAGGCGCTTGGGTTAACAAGCGCAAACTTTATGCCGGTGAAAATGTAGCGGACACTTTCAAAGACAAACGTATTCCGTCAACTCAGATCTGGACAAAAGGCCCCTCTGGCCAACACATCGAGCTGGGGATAGCGGAGAACAATCTATTTTCCCTTTTGGGGCAATTGGGCATGGCTGAGCGCCTGTTCGGACAGCGCCTCATTCCCGTGGGCACCCTGTATGACCCTTTCATTGCGCGGGGCTTGGATGCCCTTAATTACGCACTGTATCAAGGCGCTCGTTTCCTGCTTGT
>JAESRJ010000027.1 GCA_016764715.1 Kordiimonadaceae bacterium
CGCGGCGCGCGAGGCTGATATTGCCGTGCGCTTCAGCCCGGCCCCGCCCGAGTATTTGATCGGTCGCAAGGTCGCCAACCTTCATCACGGGATCTACGCGGCGGAGAAAGTATATAACGCGGAGGTTCAGCGGCTGGTGGTTTGGGAGCGCGGGCAGGCGCACCCTAGCTGGGCGAAAAAGTATTTTCCCAATGCAAAAATTGTCCTGCGGGTAAATGATTTACACGCYATGTRTACGGCGGTGCGGGCAGGTGTGGGCATAGCGCGCATGCCTTGCTATTTGCCTGATTTAATGGGCGACCAACATGTGAAGAAATACCCCATCCATATGCCGCTTACGGATTGGGGCCTGTGGGTGCTAAGCCACCCCGACCTGAAGCACACCGCGCGCGTGCAAAAGTGCAAAGCCTTTTTYATCGAGGCSCTGCTGCKCAAAAAGCATGTGTTCGAAGGCGAAACATCGCGCTATTTCTCCGCTGCCTGAGGAGTGGCGCATCGTTACTTTATGCCACCACCAGGTTTTGTCCGACACCGATATTTTGAAGCCATCGACTAGCGCTGCTTTGAGCAATTTGCCGAGGTTCTTTGATTGCGATTGAGGAAATCTCCGTGTCTTGGTATTCGATTGGCTGTACATCGGCCAATTGGTAAAGTTGTTGAGGAAGAAGCATTGAAACCTGTTGCTCTTAAGCTCTTTAAGAATTTGTATTCCTCAAGCAGCCAAAGTGATTTGCTGTTAATGCCGGATATGTCAATTGAACAGGCGGAAAACCACGATGGTTTCAAAGGATATGCTCATATGTACGAAGGTCATTGGCTTTGCCTTTGGGCTGACGCAGAGTCAGTATTTTTAACCCATAACGGTCAATCGATCGACTTTACAGGATGTCGCGGAAAATTCCGCTTATCTTTCCGAAATCTATTTGATTGGTTACATCGCAAGTTCGTATTGGTTCGTGGCGGTGAAGTTATTGCTCAGTTTGATACCTCAATGGACATCGATGCATTTATAGACATCACTTATGATGGAATAGATTTTGAAGCCGACAATTTCTTTGCCTGGCTCCAGCAAATTCTGAACATGGAAGATGCATTGGCTTTCATGCAAGCTGATAAACCTTTTAAAGTGCATTCTGACACCAGATGAACCGGGCTCAATTTCGCAAACAGGTATTTGAAGGAAAAATCTCAAGGCCTCTCGCGTCAGCCTAGAAGTGCAGCCGGCATGGCATCTACGGCTAGTCCAGTGGTTTTACCATGTTGATGGTATCGGGTTTGAAGCCGAGGCCATCATAGAAGCACCGCGCCTGATCGTTTGTTGCGAACACCTCAAGATGCAAAAGGCGGTAACTTTGCGYCTTGGCCCATTTTTCAGCCGCGTCCATCAACAGCTTGCCGATGCCAGTTCCCTGTGCAGTCGTCGTTACCGCAAGCAAAGGCACTGTGCCGCAGGTCTCGCCAGAGATATCATCCTTATGTTCGCGCGCATGCAGGAAGCCAGCCGGCTCGCCGCCTTTCTCCGCGATCAGTGTAATATGCGGCACGCAGGTCTCGGCCAACATGGCAGCGATATAATCATCCTGAAATATCTGTATCGCCGCGTCCGTATGCCATACCAGTTGAGCGCCCGCCGCAAGCGTAGGCGACAGCGAACGGATAAACGCCGTGTCCGTATCCCGCGCCTTGCGGATGCTAATTTGTGCGGGTGACCGAACCATAGATTTCCTCCCGTTACCCTATAGGTGCTGCGCAACTGCTCGAAAAGTGATGCAAAGTTTGATGAACGCCAGTTGGGGTGTCAAACGGCCATATCACTGCTGATAGCCTATAATTCTAGTGTTGCGCAATGCAGACACCTGTCCTATTCGCTCACTTCTGTGGGCTCGCCGCTTACGGCAGGTTTACAGCCGTCCGGAAAATTCTGTTGAAAGTATCCGGGAGCCATCGGCAATGTGTCTGGCCGCGGCGCAACCGCTAAAGCAAATAGGTAGGCTTCAGAACGGGGTTCGTCGCATCCTTCTTCGACCACCCCGATCAAGCCGGTAATATTTAGGCTCTTATGTATAGAATTGTAATTTACGTCGGAAATATGGAATGTCCCGGTCACCGTCGTTCGTTTACCGACACTCAAAGCCACTAGAATTTTCTTTTCAAAGTCGATCTGGTCTAACAAAACCGCTAGGTCATCTTGCGACAACGACTTGGCAATCCATGACTTAATAACTGCATCCTTTGACCGAAAGACAGAGGCCCCGCTATGGTGGGGACCGTTAAACCCAGTATAGAGCTGGGTGAAGTCTGCATCTGGGTCCGGTTCGTACACGGACTGGAAGTCGCACGCCTCGGGTTGTGTGCGTGGCATCGAAATTCCTAAGGTTGCTTTCCTTTTTTGTGCCTGTAAAACCCCCATCTGTTTGTAGAGGTCAGAGCCAACGGTCACGGCACCCGGGTTTGCCACTCGAAGCTTTTTAAGCGCATTGTTGGCGGCATAATAATCATCATTCTGGATTAAATTCGCATACCAACTCAGTTTTTGTCTGCGTACAGCGTTTTGACATGCAGCGATTTGATCGTATTTAGGACCATCCACTTTTCCTTTGTATGACCAGCCGGGATTGTAACTGTCATCGATAGACGGCACCCAATGACGCAGCCTATCAAACAGTTTCAGGCTTCGAACTGGGTTTCTGTAGACATCGTCATACCCCGATCCTCCGGTTTGAGAATAGAGCCGACCGTAGAGGTCACCAACTTTGATCTCATCCTCGTCCGTTGCCGCTCTGAGCAAGCTCATGTCAGTCATCGCGCGGACTTGGCCTGCAAGCAACAGAAATGTCGCGCCGTCCTTATTGCCTGATTTTCCGCAGTCACTGGCACCTTGCCAAAGCTGGCTTGAATTCAACGCCGGAGCAGTCTGCAGCGCAAGATCACACGACTGGCTATTTGTTACTTTCTCGTCTGCTGCGATGGGATGTGCGTCAATAAAAGTGAAACACATAGTGAGAAGTAATAATCGGTGAAGAATTGGCATGTCGCCCCCATATCTCGTATTTACCTATGAGGTTATCAGGGCGAAGGTTGTTTCGTAAACCCTTTGATAAAACTCTGTTCACATGCCTTCGTTTTTGGCAAGACGGTGCAAGAGGAGGATGTTACGCCTCACGTCTCCTTGGCGATCTTAAACCGGCCCGGCGAGAAGAAACCCCAGTGCGCTTTGTAGGGCGGTTCGGCAAACCGCCCTTTGATGTTGAGCTTCCTAAGCAGCTGATACAATAAGAAATATGTGTTTGGTATCATGTACCAGTAGTATCTTCACTTGCTCGGCTCTATTTATCCCCCAGCAACAACTGTTCCAAAATCGCCAGCGGTACAGGGCCGGCCATTAAGACGCGGCGGTGGAAATCACGGATATCGAAGGCTGAGCCTTGCTTGGCTTTTAGCCTGTCACGCAGTTCAATGATTTTCAACTCGCCGATCTTGTAGGTTAGCGCCTGGCCGGGCCATGAGACATAGCGCACCAATTCGCGCTGCGGCCGGAAACCCATAGCTTCATCGAAATAGTCAGCGGCTTGTTCAATTGTCCAGCCTTTGGCGTGCATGCCGGTATCGACCACAAGGCGGATCGCCCTGAATAATTCGGAATACAGGCGGTCAACTTGGGTGGTGGGTGTTTTGTAGAGGCCAAGCGTTTCGCCAAGGCTTTCAGCGTACAGGCCCCAGCCTTCTATATAGGCATACATATAGAGGTTTTGACGAAAGGCCGGCAGGTCGGCTTCTTTTTGCAGCGCAATCTGATAGWGGTGGCCGGGGATGGCTTCGTGAATAAAGAGGGCTTCGCTTACGGTGCCTTCTTCTTTGTCTAGATAGCCGGTTGAAAGCATGAACATGCCGGGGCGGGTGCCGTCTGCCGTGCCGGGGCGGTAATGGGTGCCGAGGTGCGTGCCTTTAATGATGAACGGTGTTTCGGGCCGGAAGCCAAAAAGCGCATCCAACTGTGGGTTAATGCGGGTAAGCAGGGCATTATAGGCTGCTATCAATTCAGATTCGGTTCCGTAGCTATCTGCCGGTGGTGCGGCTTTCGCAGCTTCATTTGCTGCATCATACGCGTGTTTGATGCGTTTCACTTCCTGAAGGCCTACGCTGTGGATTTGCTCTGCCGTCATGTCAGTGGTTGTCCAGAACTGTAGATAGCTATTGTACCAGGCTTTGCCGTTTGGCAGCGCGTGCCACGCAACTGTGGTGCGCGATGCAGGCAGATATTCATCTTTCATGAAGGCAGCAAGACGGGCGTAGGCAGGAATAACATCTTCCGTGATGGTCTCGCGGTAGGCTCCTGCGAAGGCGGCTTGCTCGCTTGCGGACATATCATCCGGTAGGTTTTTAAGCGGCACGACGAATTTGCTTTGATCTGTGCTGTCCACCACATGTGCCTTGACCATGCCGATAACCCTTTCGGTCACCACACGGGGCGTCACCACGCCCGCAGCCATGCCTTTCCGCATATTGGCGATGGCGGTATCAACCCAAGGCCCAAACTGCTGCATGCGTTTTTGGAAGTTCTCAAAATCCCGCACAGTCTTAAAGGGATGGTCGCCGCCGCCTTCGCCCATGGTGGCAAATCCATCAGGGAAATTGGACATGCTGTTGATGGGCATCAGATGATCGGGGAATTTCAGCAGATCAAGTTGTTGCTGCAGCGTATAGGCAAGAAGGTCAGCGCTTAATTTCCGGTCTGGGGATAAGCCTGCGGCGTCCAATTTTCCAAGGGCGGCAACATACCGCAGCGCAAACGTCTTTTGTTTGGCGCGGTGGGCATCACTGATGGTGATAGCAAGCTGATCATCATAACGGTGATCACCGGTTTGCGTGGCGGTGAACGGGTAAAGCGCAAGGTTTTCTTGAAAATAGGCTTCAAACAGGGCGTCTGCTTTTGCATCATCGTTTGTATTTTGGTCCGCCTTTTGGCTGGCGGTCACGCCCATGCTTAGGATGCAGGCGACGATAAGTGCCAGCATCAGGTAGGTGAGGAATTTAGGCCCGGTTCGGGCGAAAGGGTGAGTGCCGTCTGYGCCGTTTGTCAYTACATATCCTTTAGTGCTGTCAGTTTATATTTTATTCTGGTTTGCCCATTTTGGCGTATTTTATGGCGTTATGTTTTTCGTCAGCCCTTTTATTGATGAATACGGCCTTTGCTGGGTTCAAATCTCTTCGAAACAGGTAAATGTGAACAAATAGGCGCGCTCTTCTTCGGGCTGAGCATTCGCGATTAGGAATTTTTGCAAGTCCATTATGCGCTGCTCGGCTTCTGCGGCGGCTGCATCTGAAAGGCGGAAACTTGTTTGTATGAAGGTTGGCACGGCCACAGGCTCAGCGCCTTCACTGCGTGCATCAAAGGTCCGGATCATCGCACGGTCAGCAAAGCGGTAGATCGAAGAAAATACATCCTTCATCACTTCTAAATAGGCGGGGTCGGTGCTGGCTTTATCAATGCCGATGGCGCGGGCGCGTAGGCAGTATGTTTCTTCCATGCGAGGCCCAGTTTTGCGTTTACCTTGCTTTAGCAGAATGCCCGCTGTTACCAGCTTTTTAAAGTGATATTGCAAGCCTTCTTGCGGCCGGGCTAAGGCATCGGCGATATCACTGGCGGCGCATGTGCCCATATCCTCAAACGCCGCGACGATTTGCAGTGGCAGGTTCCCCTTTAGTGCGCGCAGCTGGGCTGCAGTTTCAAGTATATAKACGTCTTCAAGCACAGTGTTCCACCGGGCCGCATGGACCATTCGAATTTCTTAATGTAATTTGGTATATATTTTTATTAAGAAGCTGTCAAGCAGTGGGTTTTCACCACAAGAGGCCAACCCTAGCCAATACGGATTTCCCTAGACGCGTATCGTTTCGACAGGGCGTGTGCGTGCTAAAGTAACAACTTGAGCAGCCATCGATACTAATGCTGCCAATGCCACAATAGCCCCACCAAAAATGAAATACCCGGTACTCAGGTCGATACGAAAGGCGAAGTTCTCAAGATAATCCGTCATTAGGTACCAAGTTATTGGCCAGGCTATAAAGTTGGCTAGTAGAATGGCTTTGAAAAGCTGAGAAATAAGCAAACTGGTAATCTGAAATAAGCTGGCACCGTGAATTTTTCGAATGCCGATTTCCATGCGGCGGCTTTCTGCTGAAAAGGCGACGAAGCCGTAGAGGCCAAGCATTGCTACAAAAAGCGCAAGCGCTGAGAATAGGAAAAGCAATGTAAGTTGCTTCTGTTCTGTCCCGTATTGTGCGGTGATATTTTGGTCCATGAACGAATATTGCAACAGGGCATTGGGCACCAGTTTATTCCATACGGTTTCGATGTCCTGCACCAAGACCGCTATGTCAGCATCTTGCGTATATTGAACCGTTAACTTGGTAAAGTACCGCGCGTCATGGTAATAAACCCGCGCTTTATAGGGGGACCTCAACGATTCAAAATGGTGGTTGGCCACTACGCCCACTATTTCGAATACATTGTCGCCGTCGATTTCGAAAATTTTGTCGCCGTGCTGTGTGAGTGTCTGCCCAACTGCATCCTGCGGGGATTTAAAACCGAATTTTTTCACCGCCGCCTCATTTAGTACCACCGACGAAAATACCGTTTCTCCGTCCAATGGCGGCTCAAACSYATCYTTGGCATAYGCMYYRYTCAAGGCGCGCCCGTATAAAATGGGAATATTGTACAAATYGAARTAAYYGAARTCGATCTGCATAGGTTGYACCAATARTCCTTCCTCYTCGGYYTGGCCYTCGCGTGCATATTGGAAATGAAAATCAAARAAATTGGTAGGCACSCCAATCGTATTGGTGATGCCYTYCACCTGAGGYAATCGRCTTATCTGATCGGCGATTAYAGATTTATTTGCCCTGGCGGCARGYGCACCAAGCTCGTGAACGATCAACTTATTATAKGGTGAAAAGCCTARGTCTTTATTTTGAATATAGGCGTTTTGAGAAAATACCACGATGGTAGATATCACCAATATGATCGCCGCTATAAATTGTATGAAAATCATGAATGAGCGGAAGCTGGCCTTTTGGAAACTTGCCGTGGTGCCGCCAGCGTTCAGTATCTGTGCGGGCTTGAGCGACGATAGATACAGTGCAGGGTACGAACTAGCGGCGATACCAACGATGACCGAAAGGCCCACAATAGCTGGTATAATTATGGGGTCAGACAAATAGTCGAGTACAAGTGTGTATCCGAGAAACCCACTATAGAAGGGAAGCGCCATCTCAACCAATACWAKRGMAATTWKSNNATKGNARKWSCMKTSKWMAMRAWATWTTYRKNNAAMRWYTSYYTRAWMAWMWGAMMWYNCRACKSWYYNGTWSTWWWGSKKWTMCTARMWKCWWWMMTGMRYYTAAMKGNNAMYKMRMMRYARMAAGGTTCACAAAATTGATAATGGCCAAAGTTAGAATTAACACTGCACTCGCGGCAAATGTATTTACTGCGGCTATACTACCTGCAGGCTTGATCCCATGCTCCTCATGCTGCCCGGAATAGAGGTGAATATCCCTGAGGTTTATCAGCGAATATCTAGTGTTTTTGCCAGATTCGTTGCGCCTCGCAAAGTTAGGCAATCGGCTAGATATTGTGGCGACATTTGCGCCGGGTTTKAACTTCATAAACATATATGCTGGCGGGCTGAGCTCTGGGTCTTCAGTAAGAGGGACAATAAACTCCGCGACCAAGGCACTGTTATTCGGGAGGTCTTTAAATATACCAGTGATTTTGTAATCTTTGGAGCCTGTAACCACATTTGCAATAGTTTTTCCAAGTGGGGATTCATCAGCAAAATATTTCTTTACCATTGCTTCGGAAATAATAATTGATGACATATCTGAAAGCGCCGTTTTTTTGTTGCCATCAACTAAATCAAGGTCAAAAACGTCAAAAACGTTCCTGTCAGCGAACCACAGATTCTCCTTTATGAGTTGATCGTCAATCGCCAGTTGCGGCCCAGCATGGCCTAGTCGCGTGGATGCTTCAATCTCCTCGAACTCTATATCGAAGGCAATTTTTACGAGGTATCTAACTTTACCGAAATAGGTAATCTCGCCAGGGTTTGGCTCAGTGGATGTATTTACTTTAAAAATTAGGTCCACGTCCGGCATCCAGGCGTCATAACTTGTTTCGTACCGCACAAAAAGTAGCATCAATATACAAGTCGCTAGCCCTACAGCCAGACCGATTACATTGATAAATGAAAACAGTTTTTGCTGCAAAAACGACCGTACCGCGATCACCAGATAGTTCCTGAACATGCAATTCCCCCACAAGTCATTATGGAAAAACTGCAAGCAAAAAGTGTTCTAATTAAGTCATTAGTTTTGGCTACATTTGAGCTTCTTAAGTTTGCAGGCTGGGCCGGTGGCTATCACACCAAAACCGTTTTTAGCTCAGAGCCTGCGTTCGATCGCGATACTCAGAATGTATCGTGGCGAGCATAGATTGCAGGAAGGTACTTGCCTGTTACACACACTTTAGCAATAAGCTATTCTGCCTCCAGAACCCAGTCGAATTCCTAGCAGGTCATTTTGTCGCCACATGCGCCCTCTGCGACCCTTTAAACGTTAGTTACTGCGCGGGCTAATCTATGGTTTGGAMGTTYTRGYSGTGCCAGTTTCGGGCTAKTCGGCRGCGATAARTRTGCTACTCTTTCCYRAAGAACAYGGCAGCAAGGCAGYCTRRGTAWAGTGGWAAATAGCATGAATTTTAGTCTAAGCGCCTTGATCTATTTTGCTGCTTTTTCGCATACAGTTTTTTTCGCCGCCTTGCTGGCTAAGCGTGTTAAGCGCGGCACGCCGGGGGTCTATTTATTTGGCATACTGTTCATTGTCGCCTATTGGCTCTGGTGCGGCGCACTTCAGAAGTCCGGCCTCCATRTAGAGCTTCCTCATTTTTATAATTGGCTGCCAGCGGCGCCGCTTATCTTGGGCCCAACCTGTTTTCTATATGTTGATAGAATGGGCGGCGCGCCCGCTAAACCACTATGGGTCAAAACTCTGCATTACAGCCCTGCTTTAGCGATCACTTTTCTGTCGTTGCCTGCTCTGTTTATAAGTGCAGATGATAAAATACGGATCATCAATATGATGGCCGATATGACAAACCATGAACATAGTCCTTTGGCAGTGGCGATGATTATGTTCATAAAAATTCATATGGCTTCATACTTGGGATTGAGCTGGCACAAGCTTTCGAAAATTGCCGATTATACCGAGAAAAACCGCGCGGATGTCTCGGCGCAGGGGATAAAATGGCAGAAACAGCTTTGCGCATGCTTGATAGCGGCTGAAGCCCTTTGGGTTACGCTGTTTCTTGTCTATACCATTTTTGGCACAATCGATTTTCAGTCGATCACTCAATATTGGACACTGTTACTGTCGGCCATTGCCTTGGCGCTGGCCTATTGGGGGCTTCAATCRCCAGAGGCTTGTATCGASGGTGCGYTGGTCCCTACAAAAGMGCARGCTGAWCCSAARTATGGCCGTATGGCTTTGGATGCATCAACTGCTGAGCAGCTGGCGCAGGAAATCCGGTCCAAGCTTGAAGAAGATACGTTGTTTTTGCAGTCTGACCTAACCCTCGGGCGGTTGGCAGAGTATTTGTCGGTTAGCCGACACTGGGTTTCGCTGGTGATCAATGACCGTTTGAAATGCTCATTCTATCAGCTGGTCRACSGGTACCGCATCTCGCACGCCAAGCAGTTGYTGGATAGYGGCGAGGCGCTGAATTTCTCGATCGAACGTATCGCCGTTGAAAGCGGCTTCAATAACCGTGTTACCTTCAATAAGGCGTTTAAAGAATTTGAAGGTGTGACACCAACGGCGTACCGAAGGCAACTGGCGCTTGCTTCCTAGGGTGCAGTGAAGAAAATTGGTAAAGGTCGATCGGATTTATCTCCTTACTTTCTGTTTCAGCCCACAGTCCCTGCATARGCCCCRTRTTTAATCCGWMTTTAARCGGGGCATTTGTTAAACCGAGGGAAATGGAATGAAGAATATAATTTATGCTCTGGTTGCTTGCATAGTCAGCGCAGCGCCAGCGGTGGCCGACACAAGCTATTACCGACATCTGGTCTTTCGCGAAACGCCTTTTTCAGCGCATGMGGGYGTTCATCCCATTACCGCAGAAAAAGCGCWGTCMACMGCCCACTACCGGTTTGATTATGACAGCGAGGGGCGGGTTCGCACCATATCGCACTCAATCGGCGACAAGATTATCGCCAGCAACGGAAACTGGGACAGCTTCACCTGGTTTGGGCCAAAGGTTGAAATCACCTATGAAGGTAAGCGCGAAACGCACCATTTTTTCAATTCGGAAAACCAACCGATGGCAGTTCATGGCGGCGTGTTCCGGGCAGAATTTGAATTGGATAAGGGCGGCATGCGCAGGTCTTTGGCCTATTTTAACGAAAGCGGTGAGGCTGTGGCCGGCGCATGGGGCGCGCATAAATATCTATGGTCGCTCGACGMWGAAAAYAGGGTGAAAGAACAAAGATTAAGCCTGGCGGGTGAGCAAGTAAGATTGCGCCCTAATCTCGAATTCTTTGAGATCAGGATTACCTTTGGTGCTGATGACCGCATTATTATGATGCAGAATTACGGGCAGGACAGCACCCCCACCAACAATGCTTCCGGCGCTGGTATCGATAGGATCTATTACGATGCGCAGGGTAACTTTGTCCGCTGGGCGGTTTACGACAAGGACAATAAACCAGTTGAAGGCAATGCGCCCAATGTCCATGTCGGCGAACACCTATATGATCTAAAGGGTAACAAAATTGGCATGCGCGGGTTTGACCGGCAAGGCAGACGCATGGTTTTCGCGACAGGGGATTATAATACCCAAATGAATTTCGACGAAAGAGGCAACGCCGTCAGCATGGCGCACTTCAACAAGGCCGGTGATACAATTCGAAAAACGCTTTACGAATATACTGACGACGGTCGCTATTATAGCTGGGTTAAGTCTGTGGACGGGAACGATAAGCTAAAGGCAGCGCCGTACTTTGGCGGTGCCGCCGCAATCCATTTGAAACGGGACCCTAAGAACCCTTTAAAGATGGAGCGTGTGTTTTACTCCGCCGCAATGGAAGTTGTGAAACCTGGTGGCCAATAGATACCCCGCWGCAAGAAYACATAGAGGAACTGAAAACGGGAAGTGTGYGCACTTCCCGNTTTTTTTGCTCGGGTAGCGAAACCCCAAAGATCAGAATTCCGGAAATACTTAGGGGCATCAAGGCCGGTTCTGAGGGGGTGGCACCCTAAGTTTTGTTGCATTTATTGGAGCCTAAGGGATATGGTCTGCCGCAACGATTTCTCGGGGGAAGCCATAATGCAATCAGTAACATATCAGGTATCACGAATACGGCAGCTCTTAGTTTGTTTGTTTTTTGCTGGCTTTGTTGCTAATTCGATTTGGTCAATCATCGAAACTGGACCAGAAGAAAAYCTGGGTTGGATTATACTTCTGCTGTTTTTTGTGGCTGTCCTTGGCCCAATCATTGTCCGCCTGATACACCTAATGATCACGGGGCGAGATGCGCTGGCCATTGATGAACACGGGTTTCACTTTGCGGTTTGGTTCCCGCGTGTCTCCTGGCAGCAAGTGGACGCTGTTTTCCTAGTCACTGACAAATACGGACACAACCTTTGTTTTGAAGTGCAGCCTGAAACGATGAAGTCCATGAGGCTAATGTGGGTTCAAAGGTTGCTCTGCCGTTTAAGCGTTAGGAAGGGCTTCGGCAACATTACCGTTGCGACATCTCATTACACTTCTGATTATAGGGGGTTGCTTGATGCAGCCGTAAGCGCATACGAGAAGGCAGTACCTGACGTCGTGAGTTATAAGGGTGGCAAGCGGAGAAACCACTAAGAAGCCTATGGGTGGTTCTATGGGATCCTTTCTTTGAGAGTTAGGGATAAATCATGGCGCAGTGAATTGAGGACATATGCGGCGGTTTCACACTGCCTATTTTTCCTTTAGCTGTGATCAACTGTTATGATGAAGGCTCTTAAAGCCRACRCCAGGACAAAAAGTGTAAGTGTTATCAGAATTTCTTGTCTTACCGTCTCCAATTACCCACCGAAAAGTAAGGCAATGATCTGCCCCGTCGAGTTCTATGATTTCGATGCTTGTTGGTCTACGTGAGGGATAAGTGCGCACTTCACCTTGCTTCCAGTTACCAAGTGGGAATTTACTCCCTAATCCATTATAAGTTCTTTCRCCCCACCGTTTTCGTTTGTCATAAATTCTCACCAWTCCATCTCTTGATGCATTAATTGTAAAAAATGATTCAACTGTTCCAGAACGACCACTATATGTTCTCCGGCAGTAGGGAATTTCATTGTCGGCCCATTCAATTTTGGTGTCATTTCTTTCTGTTTTGAARGGACCCGTAATGTCTATATTTTGGCATGGTCTTCCATCGACAGAGGCACAGGCAGAGGTGGAAGCATCTTTTAGACTTAACTCATGTTTTCCATCCCACTTTCCTCCGGTAAAAAGTTCAACAGGAATGAACCGCTCTTTTGTTGCGCTATTATAAGCTTCRTCCCAAGAGCTYTTTTCGTCTGCAATCACTCCCGCATAACCAAAAAAGGATACGCACAGAATGGTAGCTGAAAAATATTTCAAATATTTTTTCATTCTTAAATTGCCTTATAGTTATAGAGATAAAATTTAGTGTGCCTGCTACATAAAACCAGAAAAATATTTTTGTATTGGGACCGCTTTTTATTCTCATTAGTGTGTAAAACACACGCTGTTAACGTGGATTTTTCATGAAATGTTGAATGGCGTCTACGGGTCAATGAGGGTATTTCACCTAGTAGGNTTTTCACGTCAGCTTTGCGAACCGAAAGCCGTCTAATATGGGAAATCCCGCATCAGTCGCTTTCTCGCCGTAAGCAGACCCTTTACTGTACACTGATTTRTAAACYGTATTCTCTCRCCGTTAAGATCTACCGAATACGCCCTTTGATGCAAAAYTGAGCATATATCCAACTAGCTTTGGCGATGACATATGCTCAATTTGTTAATTGGGCCTGAGTGTTTCAATAATCTGAGCATCGACCCAGTAGATAGTTACATCTGCGTTTCTGGGTTTTGTCCGTCGATCAAAGAAGAGAAATTTCCCGTCAGGCGACACACTTGGATTTTTCTCTGAGAAGCCGGTATTTATCTCGTCGCCCAGGTTGATGGCTGGGCCCCATGCGCCGTCCTCCGCTCGAAAGCTGATGTAGAGGTCAGATGAGCCGTTCCCCGCGTCTCTTACGCTATCAAAGACAATGTAGCTTTCATCCGGCGCAATGTAGGGGTGGGCATTATACCTGCCGACGCCAAACTGAGAGCCCAGTGATTTAGGTGCCTCATATTTGCCGTTAACCAAACGTGAATAGCGCAGAGGCGTATCCAGTTTTGGGGTATAGGTATCAAAATAAAGGGTTCCGTTGGATGAAGCTGAAGACCGCATAATGTCGATATTTTCGAAAAGTGCGCCGATGCTTTTTAGCTCCGACCAACCGTCGCTGGTGCGCTCAATATAATTATTGGCAAAATAGATGATCTTGCCATCGGGAGAGATGGATGGCTCGCTCATTCCGTGTTTGACAACAGACTCCTGCCATTGATTATTTTTATATTCAATGACAGCTAGTCCATAAGACTCAAATTTTCCGCCTTTCCTGACGAAATAAAAGGTCTTCATATCCGCCCCAAACATGCCCTCAAGATCAGTAGATTCTTCTCTATTAACAATACCGGGCGCAAAAATCTCAGGCGTCGAGCCGGGTGGCGTTTGACCGAGATAAGGACCATCTGGGATAGGAATAGCATCTTGGGATTGGCCTACGCTAGTCACCATCGATACAGACATTAGTAACAACATTGAGGGTAAAATAGATTTCATGGCTTCTTCCTTATTCTCGATAAACAAACTGCCGACCACCCTCATCACACTTAATTACAAACGGGGCGCATTTGCCGGTACTCTTAGCTTTAGCCAATCACCAGAGGAATGACCGGGGCGCAATAAAATTGCGGTGAGCCGTTATGGCTAAAAGGCGGAATGAGAAGTTATAACAATCTGGCCAGAAGAGAGGCTTAATCCTGCCGCACAAAGCACGGAGGCCCACTATTTTTTCCTTATTTTATTGTATTGATTTTCTATAGTGGATCTTAGTGAAAAGAGTCTGCTTTGGGTCAATAAACGACGTTCACCCTGACAGGCAGTGTGACCGCTTACAGGCCCCATAGCTGCCGTAGGCCGTCAGATGCCTATCGGCTTTTACTCGCCAAAACCAGACATTATTATATTGGGGCGCCGGTTAAGAAGGCCGCTTCGGTTGGATAAAATAAATAGCACCGTCAATGGCTTTGCCGCGCTCGGTTCTTATTGTTGTGTGGTTTTGAACTTCAATACTGAACCCATATTTTTCACATAACTTATCAATATATTGTTCACTGTGGGCGTATCGCCCTGAAGCAAGCAATTGGCACTCTTTGGCGCTCGATAGTTCCACCGAGAAAATAAAGGTTGCGCTTTTTTTGATCGGATTTGTCTGGCTCAAGGTTTCGAACAACGACACCAAAGCCCCCATATAGATGAGCACGTCTGCAGCAATGATGTAATCAAAAGCTGTCATATCAATTGTACGCAATTCATCGAGAATATTGTTCTTGGATAACTTGGAATAGCTGCCTTTATCGCGCGCCATATTCAGCATTTTCTGAGACAAATCGACCCCAACAATACTTGCGCCGTATGGTGCCAGGGCCTGGCCAACTAAACCGGTACCACATCCAAGGTCGAGTACATGAGGCTTAGAGCCCTGTAGGTATGATTTCCCCTGAAGCAGCGTCACTATTTTGGTCGGAATATCATATTCTAAATCAGTGATCAGTTGTTTTTCAAAATTGCCCGCGAGATCATCAAATAACCTCTCGATATAGATGTCAGGTGCTACTTCCGTATGTTGACCGCGAAGCGCATTGATCATATGCAGGGCACTGTCATCGGGCCCGTCCAATTCGATCGATTTTTCCAGCGCCGCAATGGCCTCGGTTTGCATGTTTTTCTGCATGTAGGCGCGTCCGAGTTCGCGGAAAACGGTCCCCGAGGCCAGTCCGAGCTCTATTGCTTTCCGAAATGACGTGATCGCGGCATCGGCCTCATATGTTTGAAGCAGGACATAACCAAAAATATAATGGGCAGCAGCAGAATTGGGTTTGAGAGCAATCGCCTTTTTTAAGGTGCTCAGCGCTTCTTCATGCCGTTCCAGCTCCAATTGAATTTTTGCCAATTGGAGCAGGCAATGTGCTCGGGCGTCCGGTGTATCTGCAAAGGGTAAGGACTTTTCTGAAGCTTCCAGTGCCAGGTCAAATTGGCTTTGGTTTTGATGGACTTCACTCAAATTAACATAGCTAAGGAAGTCACTTTGGTTGACGGATAGCGACTTTTTGAATTGGCTTGCTGCGAGATCCCAGCGCTTTTCATCTTTCGCGATACAGCCCAGCAGGAAAGCGGCCTTGCCGAAATAATCCGATGCGCTTTTTACTTTCCAGCAGCTATTCTTCGCGGCTACCAGGTTCTTACTTTGGTAAAATTGCAAGGCCTTACTGTAAAGCATTTGCGACATAAATGACGGGAATTCCATTATCAGACGGGAATTCCATTATCAGACGGGAATTCCATTATCAGACGGGAATTCCATTATCAGCAGTATACGGACCATTTAGTCGGTGTCACAAGCAAAAATAGTAATTTTTACTCCACAATTGCAATCCGAAAAGTAAATTTATGGTAGCAGTTTGTCAATACATTTGATTGGCGTTTTCGGTCGGTCCTTTTGAGCGCATTGCCTTTCCACCACGGCAACTACTGGCCAGTAGGCAAAGCAATGCGGGTAAACTTAACCGACTGCAATGGGTCAAGTAGCGACCGTTGGCCCTGGTGCTCGGATTGGTCGTTTTCTCGCCAAAAGCAGACATATCCATACACGTTCAAAACTATACGCCTGTACCAATAGGCAATGGCCGTATAAAGGTGAGCACCTGCGCTACTTACCGGCGAGCAAAAGTGAAACAAAATTCTCGTTGAAAAACGCGATCGGAAATTGGAGAAAGCCTTGAAACCACTTAGGCTAATTACTAGGCTCTTGGTGCTTGTGGTATTAGCAATGTTGCCGACCGCCCCCAAAGCCTCTGCTCAAACCGTACCATCGAGCACGCGGTCAGAGGCGGCGCTCCAACGGGTGACAGCGGATGTGGCACGGGATATGGCGACGCAGGGATTTGAGCTGGGCGCGTCGGTATTTCTGCGCATTTTCAAGGAAGAAGCTGAGCTTGAGGTATGGGTGGAAAAAGACGGTGAACAAGTCAACGGTAAGAGTATCATGGGCCTCATGATGCTGGCTGCTGGCAAAGGCTCCAATCTTGTGGTGCGTGCCGAAGGTGCCGCCATAGATGCCGAGCGAATGCTGGGTGAGTTGGTCGATCTCTTTGAGCGACGCTTCGAAGAAGTTTAGCTCGCCTACCTTGCTTGGGTAAGTGGGAATGAGAGTGCTCGCACTCTAAACTAAGACTCACTCAAAAAAACGAG
>JAESRJ010000172.1 GCA_016764715.1 Kordiimonadaceae bacterium
GTGTGCTTGATTTCATGAAACGCACCACCTTTGTTGGCTGTACCGAAGAAAGCCTGCGCGCAAYTGSCMSSRMSGMCMYKAYASYWSYASGSRWWKWGRSSKWGGSYGSYMWCRYMYYYYMRGTTGCTATCCGGCTTGAGAACAGTCAAAAATAGAAGCATGGCAAAACCAAACGCATGACATACAAGTTAGTAGATGTGACACTTGATGAAAGCACGCTGGTTCGCTGGAGTGCGGATATTGAGCATGAGCGCCGCATTGCCGTCTTTGATCTGATTGAGGAAAACAGTTTCGAGCTGCTTAAATCTGCAGACCCGAATTACCCCGGCCCCTACAAGCTGCACATCGGCACGGTAGAAGGCCGCCTGTCGCTTGAGATTAAAACTAAAGACGACGAAGTGCTGATGAATTTCCGGCTCGCAGTTTCGCCTTTCCGGCGCATTATCCGTGACTATTTTGCAATCTGTGACAGCTATTATGAAGCCATCAAGTCAGCCAGCCCCTCGCAGATTGAAGCGATCGATATGGGCAGGCGCGGGCTACACAACGAGGGCAGCGAGCTTTTGATGGAACGCCTTGAAGACAAAATAAAACTGGATATGGACACCGCACGGCGCCTGTTCACGCTGATATGCGTGCTGCACCTGAAAGACGGAAGGGGGCCACGCTGATGAAGCCTACACTTCCCAAAAGTATCCTTTTCCTGTGCAACCAAAACGCTGTGCGCAGCCCGATGGCACGCGCTTTAGCTGACCGCCACTGCAAACGCCGYGTTTTCATCGAATCGGCTGGTTTAATCGCAGGGTCGCTTGATCCCTTTTCTGTAGCCGCCATGGCTGAAGACAATATGGATATCTCTGGCCACAAGGCGCAAACTTTAGCCGACATTGATCTCTCGCTTTTCGAGTTGATCATCGCGCTAACGGAAGAAAGCCGCGATATGGCGAAAAAGAAGAGCCCCGACACGGCAGTCGAATATTGGGCAACGCCAGACCCGTCCGACAGCGAAGGCAACCGCAACCAGGTAATGGAAAGCTACCGCCTCGTCCGCGACCACATAGAAGTCCGCATCGCCGACCGCTTCCTTTTCCCGGATTAAYTGCCCTTAAAGCGGCAGCGTAAGCATACTTTTAACCATATTCAGTTATATTTTATCGCCTTTGGGTGCCAAAAAAGTTGATTTTGTGCGAGAGGACCGGCATGAAGGGGCGCATAAATCAGGGAAATAACCAAACCCACTAAGGCAAGAGTTATTGAAATATCGAAAATACCTTGCCTTACAAGACCTTAACAAGGAGCCACAATGGCAAAAGAAGAAGTATTGGAAATGCGCGGCACAGTCACTGAACTGCTGCCAAACGCAATGTTCCGGGTGAAGCTAGAAAACGACCACGAAATTCTTGGTCACACCGCAGGCAAAATGCGCAAAAACCGTATTCGGGTTTTGGCAGGTGACGAAGTGCTTGTTGAGCTGACACCATACGACCTGAGCAAGGGCCGTATTACTTACCGCTTCAAATAAAGTGTTTGGTGGGCTATGACCGCCGGCACTTCCATGACTGCCTCTTCAACAGCAGATAGTTTCATTCTGGCCTCCGCCTCGCCGCGGCGGCTGGAGCTATTGGCCCAGATTGGTCTGACGCCATCTGCTATTGTCCCTGCAGACATTGATGAAAACCCGTTTGAGCGCGAAATCCCGAAGCAGCATGCTGAGCGACTAGCGCGCAAAAAAGCGGCCGTAGTGGCAAACGCGCACAGCGGTGCCCTGATCCTTGCTGCTGACACTGTTGTCGCGGTTGGTAAACGTATTCTCCCGAAAGCAGAAGACGAGCAWCAGGCGCGCGCTTGCTTGGCTATGCTATCCGGTAGACGCCACCGGGTCATCACCGGCATTTCGCTTGTGCTGCCGTCCGGTAAACAGCTGACCARATCAGTCTCAACTGTTGTTGCGTTCAAGGTACTGTCTCACCGCGACACTGAGCGATATATCACTTCACGCGAATGGCAGGGCAAAGCGGGCGGCTATGCTATACAGGGCCTGGGCGCTACCTTCATTCGGTTCATTTCCGGCTCYTACAGCAATGTGGTGGGCTTGCCGCTGTTTGAAGTGGCTGGCTGGTTAGAAACACATTTACATACAGAAGCAAACACGTGACATTCCCTTTAACGATAATTGAACCGGGCATTGGCCAGTGGCGCAGTGCCGATATTGGCTCCGACGAGCTGCCAACCGACCTGCGTTTCCACGATGACAGCACCTTAAACCCGCAGGACGCTATTTTCAGCGCGCGGGTCACGGCTGTCGACCATACACTCGACATGGCGTTTCTTGATCTAGGCGGTGGCCGCTCCGGGTCGCTAACTTTTCGCCGTGCGCGCATGCTGGCCGAAGGGCAAGCCAAGAAGATCGCCGACTGCGTGAAAGAAGGCGACAGGCTAGCCGTGCAAGTTCAGGCACAAGCCGCCGCCGAGGAAAATAAAGCCTACAGCGTAACCGCACGCCCACGCATCACAGGCCGCTACGTGGTTCTGGAAATGGGCAAGCCGCGCCTTAACTTCTCCAAAGACCTGACAGCCCGCAAAATCAAAGACCTCAAGGAGCTACTGGCACCACTGGTAGACGGTAGCGCCCTTATTGTGCGGTCCCGCGCTGGCGATGTACCGCTGGCAKCAGTTGTGAACGAAGCCAAGCGCCTCATTGAAGTGTTTACAACTACAAGCGACAAGCCCGGCCTGCTACACACCTGGTCCCCCGCAGAAAAAGCACTGCTTTCAGCGCCGGATACTGAAGGCGAGATTTACGTTGAAGGCGGCAGCGCACAAGCTGACCTAAAAGCCATAGCAGCAGAGCATTGGCCTGACCTTGCTGGGCGCATAAAAGCCTACACCGGCAAAGTCGCAGGGTTTGAAGAATACGGCGTAGAAGAAGCCATTGAAGATGCGCTTGCTGAGCGCATAGACCTGCCTTCCGGTGGTTGGATATCGATCACCCCGACACCAGCACTGACGGCGGTGGACGTTAACATGGGCGGCGCACTAAAAGGCATGGGTGCCAGCGAAGCCATGCTGGTGGTAAATATGGAAGCCACATTGGCGCTTATGTACCACCTCCGCTTTCAGGATATCGGCGGGATAATTGTTGTGGATTACATTAACATGTCTACCAAAGGCAGTAACCGTAAGCTCGTTGACCTCATCGAGCGTACMGCGCGCGAAGACAAAGTGCCTTTGCAGCACACCGGCATATCGGCTTTCGGCCTTGTGGAATTTACCCGCAAACGCTCTGGGCTTTCGCTCCGTGATCGCACAGCGTACCGGCCACAGCCTGTCGAGCGGCCTGCGGCCATGGCCTTGACGCTTTTGCGCAAAGCGGCACGTGTTGGCCGTAGCAAAGATGTAGGCAGCCTTATCATCGTTGCACCAAAAGCAACGGTCGCTTGGCTGGACCGAAACAAAACAGTCGTCGCGGACCTGACTAAAGTGACCGGGCGCGAGCTTAYCCTTGAACAATCGGCCACAGCCGATGTGTTTATTCGCCGCTAACGCCAAAACGCTGAACGGAAAACAAAATGACCAACAGCAAGTGCCCACAGTGCCGTAAAAAGACCGAGCATGAWTTCCGMCCGTTCTGCAGCAAACGYTGTGCTGATCTGGAYTTAGGSAARTGGTTCAACGARGAATACCAACTGCCCGGMARCAGYCMWGSYTTYAGCGACGAGGAGCCTTCCTAAAGAACAAGCCGCATTAGCCTTGCAGAAGGCGCGCTCCTTCAGCTCGATTGACCCTGCATATAGACGCCGCTACCATACCTAGCGGGGCGGGATTTTTGTATGAGGGGAAACAATTGATGTCGACTATTTTTGTTAGGAAGGAAGGCGACCGGTTACGCGCAGGGTGGCGTGTTGCATTATTCATATTGATTCTAATGSTAGCGGGGCTTTTTGCTATTATACCATTTGYCGGGCTCGCRATTGCYGGYACRGTTGCTGTCATTRTCGCCCGAAAATACCTAGACAAAAAGAGCTTCGTTTCTCTCGGCATGGCGTGGGACCGCAAAGCCGTTTTTGACATCATTGCTGGCTTCTTAAACGGCGGCCTGGTCATGGGCCTGATGTTCGTCGTGATGCTTGCCGCGGGGCTTACCGAATTCAATGGCCTAACATGGTGGCAAGAGGATGGCTCTGCGATAACAAATTTCCAGTGGTCAGTGATGACTGCCATCGTTGCTGCATTGGGCGTGACGGCGTTAACAGGCTGGTGGGARGAACTGGTTTTCAGGGGCTACCTGTTTCAAAACATCCGCGAAGGTCTCGGGCTTTGGGCAGCAGTAGCGATCAGCTCGCTCTTGTTCGGGTTTATCCATTTTCCCAACCCCGGCGCAACGGTCCTATCCAGCCTTTTGATCAGCCTGCTCATCGTGCCCTTTATTTATGCCTACCTTAAAACTGGCCAACTTTGGTTTGCGATGGGCCTGCATATGGGCTGGAATTTTTTCCAAACTACGTTATTCGGGTTTCAAACCAGCGGCCATGAAGGGGTAAGCCTGATCTCRCACTCACTGAATGGCCCTGATTGGCTGACAGGCGGTGCGTTTGGCGCGGAGGGCAGTATTCTGATAGTACCAGTTGGTGCAACCGTATTTATAACAGTACACTATTGGAACAAATGGAACCGTCACCCAGACCAGAGGTTTATGGAAACCGAGCTTTAGTAAACTGCGGTCAAACTTGGTTTAGCCTATTCGTACCGGTCTGTTATTTCGAAACAAATTTCTCCCGAAGAACATAGTTGTGTTTCAGGAGGTATCGCTTCGTAGCCTACTGCTGTTTAGGCACTAGGCTACATCCAGTAGAACTTACCCTAGCTGTTGTTCGAGCGGGAACCGCCGCCTTGCGGACGAGACCTGCGCTGGCCGCCACCAGGACGCCCGCCACCCGGCTTCCCGCCTGGGCGGCCACCCGAACGG
Source organism: Kordiimonadaceae bacterium (assembly GCA_016764715.1). Lineage (GTDB taxonomy): Bacteria > Pseudomonadota > Alphaproteobacteria > Sphingomonadales > Kordiimonadaceae > Kordiimonas. The sequence continues at coordinate 4,967 of JAESRJ010000172.1, forward strand.
CCACCGGGCCGACTACCGGGGCCGGGGCGACTGTTCGGGCGACTTTCAGCTTTATTGCCGCCAGTAGTACCTGCTGCTGGCTTGTCACCTGAAGCCGCGTTACCGCTAGAGGCTTGATTTTGACCGCCACCTGACTGGCGCTGATTTCTGCCTTTGCTACCGCGCGGCTTAGCACCGCCCCCGCCACTGCGTCTGCGGTTGCCGCCACGCCGGGCGGGCTTAGGCTCATCGTCCCCAGTGTGCTCCTGCGCCGCCATGCCGGCTCCGTGGAAAGGATGGTCTTCAAGTACTTCTACATCCTGACGAATGGTGCGTTCAATATCACGTAAGTAAACGCGCTCTTCATGATCACAGAAGGATAGCGAAATGCCCGTGGCACCTGCGCGCGCCGTGCGGCCAATACGGTGTACATAGTTTTCAGGCTCGTTCGGCAGTTCGAAATTAATAACATGGGTCACGCCGTCAACATCAATACCGCGCGCCGCAACGTCTGTGGCCACAAGTACCCTGATCTCGCCAGCGCGAAATTCGCCAAGTGCTTTTTGCCGTGCGTTCTGGGATTTATTACCGTGGATCGCGGAAGCCTTAATGCCCTGCTGGTCCAGATGTTTCATCACCCGGTTAGCGCCGTGCTTGGTGCGCGTAAAGACTATCGCCCGCTTGATCGATTGGTCTTTCAGCACATGCACCAGCAAATCGCGCTTACGCGCCTTTGGCACCATCAACGCATATTGTGTCACTTTTTCTGCCGTGGTGGCAGTTGGCGCTACTTCAACTCGCACCGGGTTGGTCAAGATACTGTTTGCTAGCTTCGCCACAGACCCAGGCATAGTGGCAGAGAAAAACAGCGTTTGACGCTTAGCCGGTAGCTGTTTAATAATTTTCTGAATATCGCGGATGAAGCCCATATCTAGCATGCGGTCAGCTTCATCAAGGATCAAAAATTCAACGTTTCTAAGGGAAACAAAACCCTGCTCCATTAGATCAATCAGCCGTCCTGGAGTCGCGATTAGAATATCCACGCCCTGCGCCATAGCTTTAATCTGCGGCTTTGCCGACGTACCGCCGTATATCAGCGCCATACGGAAATGAAGGTATTTCGAGTAAGCACGAATATTTTCGCCGATCTGAATGGCAAGTTCACGTGTCGGCGCAAGAATTAAGGACCGCGACCCTTTCCTAGGTCGTTGGCCTTCACCCTTCAGTAGCAGCTGTAAAACAGGCAGCGAAAAGGCTGCTGTTTTACCAGTACCCGTTTGGGCAACACCGATAAGGTCTTTGCCGTCCAAAATTTTCGGGATCGCCTGACTTTGGATAGGCGTCATTGTCTCGTAGCCACCTTCCTGCACCGCACGAAGAATGGACTGCCGCAGTCCGAGATCAGCAAATTTACTCATGAAATATTCTTTCCGTCTTTAAGACGCGGATACGTAACGCTCACGCGAAGGAAAGTCAATCAAATGGCGGGTTAGCCAATGATAGAGCGTTCTAGAATGCATAATAAATCAAAATAACCCCATTTAGGCACAAAAAAACCAGCTATGGGAGGCAGCTGGTTCTTAAGTCACAGAATAGGCGTAGAGTCTGTTTTTATATCTTGTGTCTCTTGGGGAGGGACGACGCAGTGTTATAAAAGCAGCGGCAAAACTCATGCATGTCCCCGTTTGAGAAATTTCTGGGCCCGGCGTTGACGACGCACGCTTCTTTTAGCAGCCTCACATGAGACTATCCGGTGTGTTTTAGGGGTGGTTAAGACCAATTGTTCGATAAACATAACTATCCTCATATTTTTAAGTGCCGATTATTCGGCTATTTTTTTACTGTCGTTTGGTGCCGCTCTCATTGTTGTTCCGGCGACACATATATTGGTATGTCAAAACGCTATTCAAGGGCAGCGAATTGAGGCGAAACGCCGCASGCGTTCGACAAAGCGACTAAACGAAAGACAAAGCGTTCTATTCAAGCGGTAGAGCGTTTGGGCAAACCTTCAGCCCCGCAGAATCGCCTTCATCGGCAGGAATTGAACGAAATCAACAAGTTAGGTTGTATTCTGCACCTTGACAGAGCTATCAACTTCTAAAATAGTGTGCGCGGGGAAACGGGAGCGGTAGCGAGTATGGGCATACTTTATCATGAAGGCGAGGGCCAACAAATGGCTCTTCGGTCACGCATATTAAGTGCATTCGAAAACAGGGCGCGTTCTGAAGGACCCAGCAGCGTGTCCCTTGGGTGTTTGGCCGAGGAAATAGAGATAGACACTGCAACGCTCTATAAAATTTTTCCAACAAAGTCAGATATGTTAATCGCCCTGATGCGCCAATGGTCCTTAAGATGGGAACGCCAACAGGAACGCGGCATCCTTGAGGGGCTGTCACCTCAAGCCCGGATTGAACGTCATGCATTGGCGTGGCTCAAACTCAAAAGTGAACACGGCCCTATCTTCTGGCAGCAGCTTAGAAGCGACTTTCATGAAGTCTTCAAACTGTACCAACTGGAGCGCAAGGCGTATTTCGAACGTTCAAGAAAAAACCTTCAAGGCATAATCCGGGATGACCTCTCGCCGCTTCTTGCCTTAAGCAACTTGATGGCCCTCCTTAAAAACTGTTCAGACTATGCGATGTGTGAACGTGTCGGCGTAAAACCTGAAGACGCAGTCAAACAAGCGGTTGATTTATGGRCCAAGGGTGCCCTTAAATAAGGATCGTAAATTCCTGTACCCAGCGAACAACCCTTTTGCTATAAAGCTGCAAACTTTTAGCCCTTAGGTCCATCTGTGCATATCCTCAAACACTATTCCCCGCCGCTCGACCCCTACCTTGATATCCTCTACCGGGATAAACATCTGCTCGTACTCAACAAGCAAAGCGGCTTGCTTTCTGTACCCGGCAAACATGAGGATCATAAAGACTGTGTGGAAGCGCGTGCAGTAGAAGCCTTTCCTACTGCTATGACGGTACACCGGCTCGATATGGAAACATCCGGCGTGCTTGTTATGGCGCTCGACCGCGAAACACACCGCCATATCGGCAAGCAATTTGAACGGCGCAAAACATCGAAAACTTATATTGCGCGTTTGCACGGCACACTCGAAAAAGACGAAGGCTCTATTGATCTCCCATTGATTTGTGATTGGCCTAATCGGCCCAAACAAATGGTGGACCACATTGCAGGCAAAGAAGCGCTTACGCATTACAAGGTGCTAGAGCGAGAGCGAACGGCAACACGTGTGGAATTCACGCCCATCACTGGCCGCTCCCACCAATTGCGCGTGCATGCCTTGGCGCTCGGCCATCCTATCCTTGGCGACAATCTATACGGCTCAGACGAAGTGATCGCCGCAGCACCGCGCCTGCAGCTGCATGCGCTACGCCTTACCCTGTTTCACCGTGTCCGAAAAGAAAGCATGACATTCGAGGCACCCTTACCGTTTTAGCTATTGCGAGGGCGCGCGGACGCCTCAATATCCGGCCTCACTAAAGTATGCTTGAGCCGGTGCCATCGAGAGGGTAGGCTCTGCGCAACTCAATGATTTCGGGGAACTATAATGAACCAGTTTACAAAATTATTACTCGCGGCGATCGTCGGCGCATTTCTGCTGACAGCAAGTGCTGCAGCTGACAGTGTAATTTATCTCTTTAGGCATGCCGAGAAACAAAGCGACGGCACACGCGATCCGTCCTTAACCGAAGCAGGCGTTGTGCGCGCCAGWACACTTGCCGACCACCTTAAAAGTGCTGCACTCGTCACTGTTTATTCTACAGATTATAAGCGCACGCAAGAAACCGCCGCGCCGGTAGCCACTGCAAAGCAACTGACAGTACAGTCTTATGATCCTCGTAAACTGGGTGAGTTTGCAGAACAATTGAAGAAAGAAGCRGGGCCTATTCTTGTGGTAGGGCACAGTAATACAACGCCTCATCTAGTTTCATTGCTTTCTGGCGAGAAGCACGGGGCACTTGAAGATTACCAGTATGATCATCTTTATATGGTGACCCTCACGGACGGCGGTAAAGCCAGCGTGTCCATCACTTATATTGAGCCACGCACGCCTAAAGCCGAYCATTAAYACYRGCYTTYAGCGYGCCKRTKMMMGGYGCKYTGYGCTAAAYAGAWYMACAMTAAGAAAGTCCGCTCYGCGGGCTTTTTTTKCGGMYYMYAYCCTTYAYTTCACRAYCYGKYTRCGGCKYAACTTGCGGKTAAAAAYWGTWTTRTCGCGCCKGAAYGTTARGACAGASCCTTCWGGAATGGAACGTTGGGCACAGCCGCGCTCAGCAGGCAGTTTGTTATCAATAGCCACTAGCTGATCCCCCGCTTTCAAGCCAGCTGTTGCAGCCGGAGATCCGGTAACAACATCAATCACTTTCAAGTCGCCCTCTTGTGCCGACAACAAAATCCCAGAACTGGTTTGGGACGGCACCAAAATYGGTTCATTGCTCTGAGAGGATATTCTCACGCGGTGATTTTTCTGATCRAATGTAAAACTGAAGTGCCGCATAATGTGCGCCGGCAGCAGAGGAGTTTCAGGAACAACTGACAAAATAGGTTTTTCAATCCGGTGCTGGCCAATCACCATATCATGCTGCGCGCGCGTAATACGGTTTACCACACTGTGGTCGATATGCTGACCGGTGGATGCTACAACGGGCGGTGCAGCCACCTCAATGCCCTTCAAATTTCGGACAGATATCGCGCCGCCTGCCGCGGAATCAATCAACAGCTTCAGTCTACGGCCCCCTAGCCACACATTTAGCCAGGGGCGCGCGTCCCTGCCTCTTGCTGAAAAAACGTCTCTGCCATTGGGCCCTGGCAAACGGCCTGACGCCAAACGAATTTCTTGCTTGGGGTAATCAATTGTCAGCAAATGGTCCCTGAAAATGGAAAAGCCGAGGATACCGTCTATCGGCGTGCCTAGCGCTACTGCTAAATTATCAAGCTCAGCAACACGTATCTTCAGCTGGCCCACAGGGTGACCACCCAGCGACACCCCTCTTAGTCGGGCTGTATTGCCATATTTTCGCGCTTTGCCAGAGGTTCGGGCCAAAGCATCTGGATCTACAAAGCTTCCATACGACCCCGTATCCAATAGAAACTGCAAGGTGTGGTCTTTTCCGCCAGCCCCCTTCACCGTAAGCGGCATCATGAAATAGACACTGCAGAGCTTGCTTGGTAAAATCATTTCAGACCGGGCAAATACGGGCGAAGCCGCAAGTGATGCGGCGCTAAAAATTGCTGCAATGAGGGCCTTCTTAAGCATCTGCTTGAGCCAATCTCCACCAAACGAGTGCTAAACTATACCACAAAAACCGAAGACCCAAGCCATCGGTGCCTATAAACTTAGCTTAGATCTCGGAAAGGCTTGCATCGCGGTGCAGGCAGCCAGTTAAGAGGTCAAGCTTTCTGCCATTTCACTTACGGTGTGGCTCGGGTAACGGTCATRCTATAGCGGCCAGTTTCCCATGTTTTTCCGTCGTCATAAGACAAGTCTGACTTCATTTTGAAACTATCTTTCTCAATGTCGTAATAGGTTTCGCGGTTATCAAACTCGCGCTCCTGCCTTTTGACATCATGAATAATCACGATAAGGTTTTCGCCAACAGTGCTGGCTGTGGTGCGTTGCCATTTGCCTCGCTGGTAAATATTTTGCCCCGACCAACTTTTGCTACGGCCATTATAGTGGCGCATTTCTGCTCCCGTTGCATATGGGCCGCGCCATTCCTGCATCACCACCGTCCCGTTCACCGTCCAGTGGTTGTGCCATTTTGCCTTGTAGGTATTTGGCGGCGCCCCGTTCGGCGGTGTCCAAGTGATCACCACATCCCAATCGCCGATCAGAAAATCGAAATCCGTAGCATCCGCAAGCAAGGTTTTSWTGYSTTYRYCGRWGGGACTATCGGGATTTGGCTGAAACTGAATCGGCTTGTCTTGCGCCAAAATCGGGGTTGCAAGGGTTGCAATCAGGGCAACAGCATAAATGGTCAACTTTAGGGATTTAGTGATCATAATATATCTCCGGTTAAGCCTAGAAGAATACCTACGACGCTATTTTGGACCAACAGGCCCCAAACCGAAGACTGGCTGTTTCATCCCTTCAAACTCAGAAAAAACCTTCTCAGCAGCGGAAATCCTATCTTTTTAGCAAGGCACAGTTACCAACCCGGATCAACAAATCGACTATTTTCCGCTGTCATCCATCTTGATATCCACTTCACTCTGCCCTTCAGATAACAGATACACGACAGCGAACATTGCAAGCTTCCCCATGTCTTCGCTAACGGGCCCAGCGTCGCGCGCATGCATATAACCAATTARAAGATCATGGGCCTGCGGAATCGTCATCTCAACTTCTTCCAGTAAAGCAGATACGGCCTCAAAGTCTTGGCCTGAAACGTCGAAAGTGCCACTTAAGATCGTGTGCTCGTCCTTCTCCACAGACACTTTCAGTGTTCGCTTTTCTTTTTTATTCGCCATCGTTTTTCATGCCATTATTTATGCAAGGCAGCGCCCGTATCAATTGGCCACTCGGCTAGCGTAACCAGCCCAAACTTGATCAATATCGCAACTGTCCTTTTCACAGAAGAAAGCGGTGCCTTAAAATTCTTACTCAAAGCAGCAATGCTTGCACTTTCCACCGTAGACAAAAACTGGAGCAAAGCTTCCACTCCTTCCGTTGTAGGGAGGCTAACCTTACTACGCGTGAATAGTTTCAGCGAAGCCAAACGGGAAAAGTCTGCTACAGTTTTACCCGGAATTGCCTTAACACACACATCCTTCGATAAAAATACAGACGGATAACTAGGAAATAGATCACTAGGTGACATCCGCGACGCCGCAACAGGCGGTGCGGTTTCCAGCATGGATTTGCTTTCACTCATTTGCCGAGCGCTTAGCCGAATATTGTCCAGTTCCGACCAAAGCTCGCGGTAGCTTCCGTAGACCACCGACCAATCAAATACAGATTTCGCGCGCCTCTGACCTTCCGCACCCATTTTCCGCCGTAGATCTTTGCTTTCAACCAACTTTTGGGCTCTATCCGCAAAAACTGCAATATCAACACCCGTTACCATCGAAACAGACGCACAGTAGCGGCCATAGACAGCGCCGGCAGCATATGATTGCGAAAATTCATCAGTTTCGTCCAGCATCGTTGTCGGCACTTTAAATCCTTCGACGCCGTCAGTCATAAGTTCCTTATACCCATCCCAATCAGACAGCAGAACAGGCATGCCTACGGCCATAGCCTCCACAGGTGTCAATCCAAAGGTTTCCTGAACATTATCAGATAGGGAGACAAAAACATCCCCTGCAGCCCAGCAGCCATCTCTGTCACGGAAGTTACGGCCATCGACATCGATACAGCGCACGTCTGGGCAGGCTACCCGTTTACAAGCATCCATATCGTCTTTTACAACGTCTTGTTCGTACCACCCACATTCAATGAGGGTGATTTTCTTGCCAGTTCGTTTTGCAACTTCCTGAAGTCCCGCATACATAGAATAGGGGTGAGCTTTACTGTACGGGTTTAACCTACCAACATACAAAAACACGGTCTCATCTTTAGCGATATTCAATACGCTTCTTGCCTGAAGATATTGTTTTTTATTGCGAGAGAAATTCTTTGTGTGAATACCAAGAGGTATGACTGGCATCTGGCACACTTTTGGTTTGGCATGTTTTCCAAGGCGCCACGTCAGAACCTCATGCTCTTTTTCCAGAATCGTGTTAACCGTCGTCAACACCGATTGGGATGTGCAAACTAGGGCATCCCACGGCATAATGGGTGACCGATAAAGCGATTGGATCTTCTCCATAACACTGTGCGATGCAGTCGTGTGTGTTACGCCGCAAATGCTATAGCTATCTAACGGCGCCTTCAGCCTTAAATTAGCAAAATCCTGAAGGTTTGGATCAGGCGTATAAAGTATTTTTGTCTCTGACAGCAAATCTGTTCTCTGCGGTGGACACCACCGCGTTTCGAGCCCGGGTTTGGCCTCATTAACAAACGCATCAAAGGTATTGAAAGCATCCTTTGCAGGCGTAAGCCCATACAGAAACTCAGTTTCGGGGTCAGTATGGTCAATCACGGCCCGTAGAAAAGAGTTGCCTGCCATTTTACGGCCGAGCAATCGTTTAACCGAAACCTGATATCCATCAGGGTCACAAAAATAAGCCAACTGGCTAGTTTTTTTAATCATTCTATCACCAGTCTTTGTCTTGCTTCGATATCTCTTCGTGATCCGCGCCCATCAGGCGTTCCAGCTGCCCGCGGGCGCGTTTGGAATATTCCATTAGGGATTTTTGGTCATCTTTGAAACGAACGGATGCCATCAGCATTTTCTCATCGTAAAGCCGGAACCGCTGTGTGGTTTTGTAAGCTTGGTGCGCACTGTATCCTAATTCCTGCAACGCTAGTTCGCCGAGTTCAAGAGACGACGCAAAGGTTTCCCGCCGAACGCCTTTAACGCCTGCCAACAGTAGATCCGTCAGATCGCCGCGGTTTTTCGCGCGCGCCAGCACCGGCAAATTAGGATAATGCTTGGCTAGCAACTGTGTGGTTTCTACGAGCGCTGTTTTATCGTCCGTCGCCAGCACCACAAGCTTCGCTTTAGCCACGCCAGCCAGCTCCAAATGATCAAACCGTGTACCGTCCCCGTAATGGACTTTATAACCAAACTTACGCAACGTTTCGATATGATTTGGGTCATTGTCAACAACGGTCACTTGAAACTTCAGGGATATGAGTAACCGGCCAACAATCTGGCCAAATCGACCAAAACCGACGATGATAATATGATCTTCCTTTGCTTCCAGATCGGTCTCAGGTTCTTCAGCTTTGAAAAATACCGGCAGCAGAATTTTGTCATAAAACAGTAGAAAGACCGGCGTCACCAACATCGAGAAAGTTGCCACCACCACTAGAAACGCAGCAAAATCCGGCTGCACCAACCCGGCTGCGGAGGTAAGCGCAATCAACACAAAAGCAAACTCGCCGCCCTGTACCAACAGAATAGCGTTCAAAATACGTTCCTGCCGCATAAGCCCCGCCATACCGCCGAGCCAATAGAGCACAAAGCCCTTAATCACGATCAACCCCAGCACTGCAGCCGCGATCAAAAACGGCTGCTCTAGTACAAGTGACAAGTCCACTGACATACCAACAGCAATGAAGAAAAGTCCCAGCAACAAGCCTTTAAATGGCTCGATATTAAGCTCCACCTCACGCCGGTATTCGGATTCGGCCAGCAGCACTCCAGCAAGGAATGTACCCAGTGCCATCGAAATACCAACCTGCTGCATCAACAACCCAGTACCGATCACCAGAAAAAGGGAAAAGGCGGTAAAAACTTCGCGCAACCTTGTAGCAGCGATATAGCGGAATACCGGCCGCAACAAATAACGACCACCCCCAACAATCAGTACAATAACCGCAATAACTTTCAGCGCGCCGAGCCAGCCGCCATCACTGCTCCCCGCTTCCATACCAATAAGCGGCACAAGGGCAAGCACAGGAATAACAGCAATATCCTGAAACAGAAGCACCGAGAACGTTAGCTGTCCCATGTCACTTTTTGATTGTCCGCGGTCACTAAGGGACTGCAGCGCAACAGGCGTGGACGACATAGCTAAAGCCACCGCCGCCGCTAATGCCACAATCGGTGCAAGCCCAACCAATATGCCCGCARSRKTYRGTNASCAANASKGAWNCWSCCRCCTGRAMYRTWYCMMGCMYWRAAAYTGNTYWYSGYAAMTCNCCATAATTTTTTAGGGTTAAGCTCCAGCCCGATCAAAAACATCAACAGCACCACGCCAAACTCAGAGAAGTGCAGTGTTGCTTCTACRTCGCCGATRAAGCCAAAACCAGCTGGACCAATGGCCATACCTGCAACCAGATATCCGAGCACAGCTCCGAGCCCTAGCCGCTTAAAGAGCGGCACGACAATCAGAACCGCCGAAAGGTAAATCAGCGCCCCTTCAAGGAAGCTTGCTTCAACTGGCATCCGTTACGCCTCCAAGCTCGCAAAGTCGTGCTTCAAAGTCCGAAATAACTTGTTGAATGGCGTCCGCATCAAGGGATCTGCCACCAAAACTAATGAAGGGTTCGGTTAAGTCCATTTTGCAGTAACGCGCCGTTTGGTAGAAAGGTGCAAGATAAGTTTCTATCTCCGCGCCGTGCAGGCCAACACTGGTATAGCTTTCTGCACTCCCGCCCGAACTAACAGCCAGCATGAATTTCTTACCTTCCAGCGCCGTACCACCGTCCCCGTAGGCGAAACCGTTCGTAAGCACAGTATCCATCCATTCTTTCAAAAGAGACGGTGCGCTGAACCAAAACACAGGAAACAAAAATACGAGCACGTCCGCGCGCAGGATCGCTTCATGTTCAGCGTCTACATCAATACTAAGGTTTGGGTACAGCTCATAGAGGTCACGTGTAGCCACGTGATTGAGCTTATTCGCGACACAGTATAGCTGCCGGTTTATTTTTGACCGGTTCGGTGACGGGTGCGCAAAAATAAGCAGGATCTTACTCATAAATCCGTCTCTAGACTGCGCCCTGCAAGGGCCGCCTCGATTTGAGGCTGGCGTTTTATGATAAACTGACGAAAAGCGCGCATACGGGCAGTTGCTCTCAAATCTCTGTGCGATAGAAGCCACAAGCAATAGGTCGGCTCAGGCTCACTGATACGCACGAGTTCTGGGTCTTTATCGCCCACGATGCAAGCAAAATATCCTATTCCCAGTCCTTCCCGCACGGCTTGGTGCTGGATGAGCATGTGATTAAAATACCCTGCGGTCTCTAGCTGGGGAAACGGTGAACGCGCAATCCAGCTGGGTTTACCTTCAGGCCTGCCCCAAGCAACCCATTTTGCATCTGAATCAGGCTTGTTAGGGTTATGCTTTTCCAAATAGTCGCGTGTCGCGTAGGCAGCTTGGTGATCAACGCCCAATTTGGTACCTATCAAATGTTCAGGTGGGCGATTGGTATAGCGAAAAGCCACATCCGCCTGCCGTTTTGAGAGGTCCAGCGGCGCCATCCCGTCTAGTACGGTTAGCTTGATATTCGGATAGGCCTCCATGAAGTCCCTGAAATGTGGCATCAACAAGCTGATAGCCAGCAAATCAAGAACAGCCACGCAGACCCGGCCCTTCAGCTCCGCGTCCCGGCCCGCTACATTACGGTTAAAGGAAAACAGCTGCTCTTGCATTGAGGTAGCCACTGGCAGCAGCTCATCACCCGATCTCGTTAGCCGGTACCCATCTGTTGTGCGGTCAAACAGCTTTACGTCCATTTCCCTTTCCAGCGCTTCCACCCTACGCGACACAGTGCTGTGGCTTATCTTCAGGTTTTTAGCAGCAACACGCATCGACGGCGCTTCCGCTACCGCTAAAAAAATTCGCAAATCATCCCAGTTCATTTTTAGCTCCAGTTGGACCAAATTTTATCCATAGATAGTAACTCCGGTGCAATATTGCACCACCCCGTGCGCGTTTCATCGCCTTTTCCAAAGTTTTTTCTCGGCCTACTGTCCGTCCAAGGCCGAGCCATAGCTGACGCACTTATGCACGGCACAGCTTCGCTCACGCATTTTGTTTGTGATTATATAAAGGATTTACCATGACAATGCCCTATATCAGCGCGTACGCCGCTGCTTTCATTGGCGTTTTTCAAATTATGCTGATG
>JAESRJ010000028.1 GCA_016764715.1 Kordiimonadaceae bacterium
ACTGGGGTGAACATGCGGAAACACTGGAGTGGACACTGCCGAACCCTCCTCCTGAGCACACGTTCGAAATTCTGCCAACGCAGGATATGTGGGACAAAGGTACGCATTAAGCCAAATGGCTAACATGACAAAAATAGATCAGGCCGAGGCACATGCTTCGGCCTTTTTCATCGCAACAGACCGTGATGACCCGCCGTTGTTTGATCACACCGTACAACCGATCAAATCCCTGCCCAATGTGGGCTTCGTGTGGATCATCGGCATCAGTGCCGTGGGTTTCACACTGCCCCTGCTGGCCCTCTTGGGCACACTGGCCCTTTGGATGCTACTGCCGCACCTATTACTAGCCTTAGGGCTGTTGTGGTATTTCATCCGCCGCAATGACCGCGACCGTGACATCTTTGAGCATATCCGCATCTGGCCTGACCTGATCGCCGTGCACCGTCATAACCCGCGCAAAGCTGATCAATACTGGCATGGAAATCCTTACTGGGTGCGCCTGAAACTGCGTGACCGATTCCGCAAGTATCGGGTGTATCACACCGGTCGAACCCTCAAACGGTTGACTGCGAGCCTCATCAAACTTCATGCCGAGATATTTGAGACCATCCTAGCTAAGGAAATAGACACTTTCTATGACCAAGAATAAACACACACCTTAACCAGCGAACTCCATAAAAAAGGCCTCCAAAAGAAGGCCTTTTTTCATGCGTCAGCAACAGATGTTACCGCGCGAATTTACGGTACTTAATCCGGTGCGGCTGTGTCGCGTCAGCACCCAGACGGAGCTTCTTGTCTTCTTCATAGGCTTGAAAATTACCTTCAAACCATTCAACATGGCTATCACCTTCGAAGGCGAGAATGTGCGTAGCGATCCGATCGAGGAAGAAGCGATCGTGGCTGATAATCACAGCACAGCCAGCAAAGTTCTCTAATGCTTCCTCTAGCGCGGATAGTGTTTCAGTATCCAAATCGTTGGTTGGCTCATCGAGCAGCAGTACGTTTCCGCCCTCTTTCAACATTTTTGCCAAATGCACCCGGTTCCGTTCACCACCAGAAAGTAATCCTACCTTCTTCTGCTGATCGCCACCTTTAAAGTTAAAGGCACCAACATATGCGCGGGTGCTGAGTTCTTTTTTACCAAAGGTGAAAATATCATGGCCGCCTGAGATTTCTTCCCAAACGTTTTTATCTGGATCAAGCGAATCGCGGCTCTGGTCCACATAGCCAAGGTGCACAGTATCACCAATGGTTATCGAACCACTATCCGGTTGCTCAGCGCCCGTTATAAGCTTGAAGAGCGTCGTTTTACCTGCCCCGTTTGCCCCGATAATACCGACGATACCGCCTGGCGGCAGACTGAAAGTAAGACCTTCAAACAGCAGTTTGTCGCCGTAAGCTTTTGTCAGACCTTCGGCTTCAATAACTTTGCCGCCGAGGCGCGCTGGTGGCTGAATTTTAATCTGCGCCGGGCCTGACAAGCGGTCTTCCTGCGTTTTCAGCATTTCGTCGTATGCTTTGATACGCGCTTTGGATTTTGCTTGACGCGCTTTTGGTGACTGGCGGATCCAGTCCAGCTCGTCGTTCATAGCCTTCTGGCGGGCAACGTCGGTGCGTTCTTCCTGCGCCATACGTTTGGTTTTCATTTCTAGCCAGGCGCTATAGTTACCTTCAAACGGGATACCCTGCCCGCGATCAAGTTCCAGCACCCAACCCACAACGTTATCAAGGAAATAGCGATCGTGCGTTACCAAGATTACACACCCTGTGTATTTCTGCAGGTGGTTCTCAAGCCAAGCCACGGTTTCAGCATCCAAATGGTTGGTAGGCTCATCAAGTAGCAGGATATCCGGCTTCTCAAGCAGCAACTTACAAAGCGCAATCCGGCGTTTCTCACCGCCAGACAGATTATCAATTTCCCAATCATTAGGCGGGCAACCAAGAGCGTCCATCGCTACTTCTGCCTCTGACTGCAGGTCCCATGCATCGGCAGCGTCAACTTTTTCCTGTAACTCGCCCATTTCATTGAGGAGGTCCATATTCTCAGGATCTTCACCGTAAGCGAGGGCCACAGCGTTGAAATCATCAACAAGTTTCTGTGTTTCCGCCATGCCTTCCATCACATTGCCCAGCACATTCTTTGCAGGGTTAAGCTCAGGTTCCTGTGACAAGTAGCCAACTTTAATGCCGTCAGCTGCCCAAGCTTCACCGCCAAATTCCTGGTCCATCCCAGCAATGATTTTCATCAAAGTAGATTTACCAGAACCGTTCTGGCCAATGATCGCGATTTTGGCGTTCGGCATGAAATTGAGGCTAATGCCTTTCAGAATTTCTTTGCCACCAGGATACTTCTTGGTGAGCTTTTGCATCTGATAAACATATTGATAAGCAGCCATGGGCGCAGTGTCCTTAAATCTCGAGAAAACTTAGCGCTTCCCATAGCGCACTATGGCTTTGCGAACAAGGAAACTATGCAGAGGCAGCTACGCCGAACCGCTAGAGTAAAACTGGATTAGTCTTCATCGTGCGCGAATTTGTCGTAAGCAGGTACATTGGGGTCTAGCTCAACCCACGGCATGCGATTACGGACATATGTATTGTGGCCGGGCTCCAGCTCTGCAGGCTTGTCTAAAATCATTGCATGAATATGGATTTCGCCAGGCCATGCCTCCCCTTCAAACGAGACCGGGCTGCCACAATTACCGCAAAAGCTCCGTTTCACTCCGACGCTTGAATTGAAAACCTTGGGTTTCCCTTCAATGAAAGATACGCCTGCTTTGTCAAAACCGACGAACGTGGCAAACGCAGCGCTTGTTGCCTTCTGGCAGGAAGGGCAATGGCAATTACTGGTCCATTTTGCCTCCTGCGAAATCTCAACTTTGATAGCGCCGCATAGGCAGCTGCCTTTAAAATTTGGTTCAACACTCATTCTGCTTCTCCCGCTTCGAAACTTGTACCAGGACCGCCGAATATCTGGTTATAGGCCTTTTCAACGCGTTCAACGCTGCACTTGGCGATATCTGTTTTCTGTATATTGTCCCAATAGGCTTCCATGCGCTTACAACCGAAAAAGCCGTGAATACCCTCGTGCCCAATTGCCCGTTCGTACCAGTAAAGCTGCGTCATTAGCACAGCGTCCGCTACGCTCCAGCTATTGCCCACTGCATACTCGCCGTCATCCATGTATTTTTCAATGTAGCGAAAGGCTGCGGGGATATCTTCGTTGCGCGCTTTTGCGATCTCGGCCTCAGTTACTTCACCACCAAAATAGGCAGCACCTACAGGCCGCTGCGCTGGGTAATAATAGAGATCAAAAATTCTGCAAATAGCACGCACCTGCATTGCTTTGTCGATGTCAGCAGGCAAAAGCGTTGGCCCGCCAAGTTTGTGATCCAGATACTCAGCTATTAACTGGCCCTCTGTCAGGCTGCTACCGTCTTCTTTGATCAAATAGGGGATCATGGCTTTAGGATGGTGCGCCGTATGTTCCACAGACTTGAACCCGCCGGGCACGCCAGGGTAGGATACATCGGCCAAAACACCTTTTATATCCAGCACCACCATCACTCGTTCAAAATACGGCGACGCGCTCATTCCGCACAGTTGCATAGTCATAACCAATGCCTCCCAATTGCATCGCTGAAATATGGCGGACGATTAGCTAGAAGGCAATGAGGGATCTTTAAAATTGGCTATACGAGATCACCTGGACCAAATCACATTGAAAGCGTCTCTATGTAACCGAGTGGCTCAGCCTAGCTCGGCTTGCCAGAAAAATTGTTGTAAGAGGTCTCTATTCGGCCAATGCTTCGCAGAGCATAATCGCATCTATTGATGTTTTCCCAATAACTTTTTAGTTTAGGAAACCGTGCTAACGCGGGCAATTCAAACGTCTGCCCGATACGGTGGTACCAATAGAGCTGAACAATCAGGACAGCATCAGCCATGGTCCAATCTGTGCCCACGGCATGCTGTCCTCCGTCCATATATTTTTCAACATAACCGAATACTTTCTGTATTTCTCCGCCCCGAGCAGTTTCCATTGCTGCTTCGTCAACTTCGCCGCCAAAGTATGCAGCACCAAACGGTTTCACCGCAGCGCCGTAATATAAATCAAACACCCGCGCGATGGCTTGCGTTTGAATTGCAGCGTCAATGTTTACGGGTAACTGTTTCGGACCAATCAGAACACTATCCAAGTACAGCATTATCAACTGGCTTTCGGTTAAGCTGCTACCGTCCTCTTTGATTAAGAAGGGGATCATACCCAATGGATGGTGTTCTATATGAGCACCCGATTTAAAGCCACCAGGCACTGAACAAAGCTCCACCTGATCCAGCGCGCCTTTCATATCCAAAAACACAAGGACGCGTTCATAATACGGCGAGACGCTGGCACCAAACAACTGTATAGTCATAATTTTATTTTCCCAATTTCCGGCCGACACTATTGTTGTTAGCCCGCATAAAACATCGCCAAGAGCGTTTAATTTAATTGAGTTTGGAACCCTTGAAACGATCAAGTTGAAAGCTGATGCGCCRCCAAGAGACCTGCGATTGTCATCATCAACAAAGCCACCGCACTATCGAGTATTTGCCAAGTAACTTGTTTTTTAAACAGCGGCGCTGCTTTTCCTGCAAAATAGGCGAGGCCGTAAAACCACGTGCCAGAGCCRAGGACTGCGCCGATCAGAAAGTACAAGCGCTCATCCGCTCCACCCAACTTTACACTGTAGGTGCCAATGATACCCATTGTATCCATATATACCCACGGGTTTAGGAAGGTAAATGCAAGTGCATGCAGCACAGCGATGCGAGCACCCTTACCAGCAGCGGCGCCGGCTGATCCCTCAATCACTGCGTCCGTTAGCGGCTCTGGCGACATAGCCGAGCGTGCACTTTTGAAGGCAAACCACAGGAGAAATACTGCGCCGCCCCAACCGAGCCAAAATTTAAGGGGCTCGCTGGCAGCAATGATCGCCCCTACACCAAGCACGCCGAGAGTGATAAGCGCTATATCRGAGARAAAACAAACSGATGCCACMAGCCCGGCRTGGYGYTTCTTCANACCCNTGCCGMAGCACATARGCGTTCTGKGGWCCAATCRCGATCACNAAGNCCAAAAGAGATCAAAAAACCTTCRATGARAGTTGCCARCAYKTGCYTATTCCRGGAAATTAYWTMAGRRCCAAAATCAATGTTTCAGCTATARCTGGCCATGRSCAAAARACAACGSATAAGNRGSCTKAYGCRCACAAGAATTTACSYRGCSGCAAAACAGCCTAGCTAAARTGCGTCGCWAGCCAYCYCTTCAGRGCCTCATTCACTTCTTCTGTGCGYTCTGCMGGCAACCAGTGGCCGCAGCCCTTAAGGTCAATRCGCTCRTAMGGCTCRCACAGGTYTTCCATRCCRTCMGACAGRCTMGGMGGGCATGCWTTATCCARTTCAGCMGTAAYCATCAGRCACGGCATCTCTACTTTTGGCAAAACACCGTCGACGAGGAACTGTTTCTSRKCYYGCCARTTCTCAGACATRTTTCGGTACCAGTGCAAAGGAGCTGTGAAGCCACWTTCCTTGTAAGCATCTAWGTATATTTTCAGCTCATCGGCATTTAACAAAGGTTCGCCGCCCCACTCGGCCTCGCCGCTTTCGAGCAAGCCAATAAGATCTAGATTTTCAACACTGAAGGAGAAGTTGCTTTCCCCCGAGGCAGAGACCTTTGGCCCACGGTGGAAAAAATTAAACGTTGCCTCAAGATCAGCTTCAAGGACGGGCTCACAGGTCCCTTCCAGCTGAAAACGCACGATATACATTTCCTCACCAAACCGCGCCTTGAATAAGGTAAGTGGATCCATTGGGAAGTGTCGCATCAACGGCACATTCAGCCCAGCGCAGCCGAGGACCCGGCCCTTTATGTAAAACGGCAACTGCCACAGCACGATMGCACCCCAATCGTGGCCCACAAACACTGCTTTATCGATGCCGTAATGATCCAACAGACCGGCCATATCACCCGTCAGTTTTGCCATGGTGTAGTTTTCTTTGCCTTCAGGCTGGGACGCCTTGCCAAAACCCCGTTGGTCTGGCGCGATTACCGGGTATCCCTCAGCGGCAATGGCAGCCATTTGCTTGCGCCAGCTATATGCAATGTCAGGCCAGCCGTGCAGGAACACCACTRGTGGCTTATCAGTGGCGTCCAAGGCAGGGCCGCYCCTATAAACGGGCAAGGTCACCCCGTTRGTTTTGACAWATTCCGGATTRGCAAAATCAATCATCGAAGCGCCCTTTCTTACTTAGTTTTCTGCAGAGTACAGATCACCGACCTAGTCAGGGCCAGATTGTTTTCACAAACAGAAATATGATAGCCAGTGGAATGATGTATTTCAGCAGCCCATACCAGATAGTAAATAGCGCGTCCGATTTCATCGACAAGGCGGCACGCACCTTATCGCGCTGAAGCCCCCAGCCAATAATCAAGGCAAAAGCCAAGCCGCCAAGCGGTAGAACAATATTGTTGGTGCCCTTATAGATCAGGTCGAAAAAGGTCAGCCCGTCCAGGCCGAGGAACGCGAGCGGATAAAAGTCATTCCAGCTGCCAAAGGAAAGCGTCGTTAAAATACTAAGGCCGAAAGCCGGGACAAACATGCTCCAGGCGGCTTTTCGGCGGCTCCAACCATTTTCCACCAGCCGCTGCACTGTCGGCGTAAAGAGTGAGATAGCAGAGGTAAGCGCCGCAACGGTTAACAACAGAAAGAAGATGAACGCGAGGACGGAGCCTCCGGGTAGCGCTGCAAAGGCTTGTGGCACTGCGGCAAAAACCAAATTTGGCCCAACACCTGCGTCCAGTCCTGCACCGAACAGCAGTGGGAAAATCGCCAGACCGGCTAAGATCGCAACCAGCAGGTCCATTATCACAATCCATACTGTGGCGCTCGGCAGGCTTACATCATCCCCCATATAGGATCCGTAAACCATGATCCCGCCAACACCGATAGAAAGCGTAAAAAAGGCCAAGCCAAGTGCTTCTAGGAATATCGCTGCACTAAATTCCACATTTCGAAAGCCAAACAAAAAATCAAAACCGCGCGCAAAGTCTCCTTCAATTGCCGCAAATATTGCCAGCCCAAGCAGCATAGCAAACAAAGCAGGCATCATAATTTTGCTGGCGCGTTCCAGGCCGCTGCGCACGCCTGTACCCACAATCCATACTGACAAAGCAAGGAACAAACCTGCCCAGAAGGCGGATAAAAGCTCATTCCCATTATAACTGGTGTTCAGATCCGCAATTTGCTCTCCGTTCCAGCCACCAAAACCACCAAACAAAGCCTCAAATCCGTAGCCCATTACCTTGCCCGCAATCACGGCGTAAAAGCTGAGGATGAAAATTGTACTGATTAGGCCCATCCACGCAGGTACCGCCCACGGTATTTTTGACCCTGCCTGTTTCTGCAATTTCGATAGCGCCTCCGGCGGACTGGCTTTACCCATACGGCCCAGCAACAGCTCGGCCATGAAAATGGGGGTCGCTAGAAACAAGAGTACAAGCAAATAAATCAGGACAAAACCGCCGCCACCGTTGCTGCCAACAACGTATGTGAAGCTCCAGATATTACCCAGGCCAACAGCAGCACCAGCCGTCACCATGATAAAGCCTAGCCGAGAGGAAAAGCTTGGATATGATTTTTTTTCCACGTTCAGTGCCCCTCCCCGGGCCAAATAAATAACTGCGCAGCCCTATTAGGCATAAATGCATGGATGTTTTTTTACCACCGGAAATTTTGCGAACCACCGCACCCTATTGTGATATCGTATTTTTCCTTGCTAAAACAGCCATGTAAAAGCACTCTATCGACATAGAAACGGCAGACCAGAGCAAGGCATCACCCCCATGGTTGAAACGGTTACGGAAGGCATCTTTTACCATGTGGCGCACAACAAAAAGTACGTGCGCAGGGACAGGCTTTCGCTCGGCACGGTATTTACCGTTGGCAATGAAACTAACCCGTTCATGGGATACTATGACGAAGCGCGGACATACCGCGTGAATGGCCCTGAGGGCGAAGAGAAAGTTCCTGCTCTAAGATTTCTGCGCCAAGTCAAGCGCGGCCGCATTACCTGCGATGACCTGCCCAAACAGGCCTATAACATAGCCAACCACTATAGCATGCTGGCCCGCGAACTCATTATGGAAGAAGTACGGCGCGATGTAGCGCCGGACGCGCCTTCCCGGAAAACCTGCCTGTGGGTGGTGGACGAACTCAGCTTGGCTGCGCACTGGCAAAAGAAGCTTGGTGGCTCGTCCCGTTTGCTGAAACTCAGCTTAAGCGGCACGATACRTTGCGGGGACGCCAAATACCTGAATAACGAAAGCGAACCGCTCCCTAAAACTTACGGAAAAGCCTTGCGCTACTGGGAAGGGCAGATGACAGAAGATCCGCTTCCGGAATTTCTCTTCAGCGGCACTGCAACGGTGGTGGCAGACGATTTAACGTTTGAGGCATAGCCCATAACACCCCTTACAAATTCTTAAAACTTGTTCTGTATGCTACCTAACTGGGGTAACCGCCTGACGAAGGATTAAGAATGCCGCAAGCTGGGAATTACAGGGTTACAGTCACCAATAAAGTAACAGGTGCTTTCGTTGGTGTGTATCCCGTCTATACGGACGGCACGAAGCCGCCTGAGAGTTTAGCCTTAGAGAACGCCGTTACAGATGGCCGTTTCGAAACCATAGACATCGCCCATGAAGAAGGCCGCTGCGTGGTTACGGTCAGCAAGCATTAGCAAGCCCACCTAAGCAACAACTGATTTCATTAGTAGAAAGTGCTTTAGCACGGGCTAAAGCAATGCCTCGATTGCGCGGCGGATTTTCTCTGGCTTATCGGCTGAGGCGAAACGTTTCACTACGTTGCCTTTGCGGTCGATCAGAAACTTCGTAAAGTTCCATTTGATCCCTTCGGTACCAAGTATGCCTTTTTTCTCAGATTTCAGGTGACCGTAAAGCCCCGACGTCGACGCGCCGTTTACGTCAATTTTAGCAAACATCGGGAAACTAACGCCGTAATTAATCTGGCAGAACTCACCAATTTCTTCGGCAGTACCGGGGTCTTGCTTCCCAAACTGGTTGCAAGGAAACCCAAGGATCACCAGGCCTTTTTCCTTCAAATCCTTGTACAGTACTTCCAGCCCTTTAAATTGCGGAGTGAAACCACATTTAGAGGCGGTGTTAACAACCAGCATAACCTGCCCGTCATAATCCGACAGCGGCTGGTCTTTGCCGTTCAGCCTTTCGCAGGTAAAATCATAAACAGAGGCCATGGGGTATCTCCTGAGCTTGAAACTACATTGCCCTCAACTTAGCCCGACTTTGCATCTGATCAAGCAATACATGCACTCTGCCTCTAATCAGCTAGCCGCCTTATGGTCAGCTCTAACTGCTTTATGTCGCGGCGCGTGGATATTCGGCCGATTTCCATCCACGCCCACAACTCAAACCCAACAAGTGAAATCATTGCCAGGACTAACCAAATTCCCGAGTTAAGCTGAGCGGCAAGGTCTGTTGCTGATGTCCATTTATAAATCAGAAAAATTACAGTGACGATCAGCGCGCCCGTTATGACAGAAACAGCCATCATCGATCTCCGAAGGCCACCTTTGTAAGCATCCGCCAGCATCGCATTCATAGGGCGGGTTTCCGCCAATAGCTCATCAAGCTGTGTGCTATCGCGTTCCAGTTCCTCTTTWATCCGTTCATCGATTGTAACCACCTTAAACTCCTTTCYGWTGYSTTRAGCGCCNTWGCNGCGYACCAATRNTTTAGTCTTCTGTTGTCATTTGCTCCCGCAGGCGTGCTCTTGCTCTATTCAGGCGCGACTTCACCGTGCCTGTCGGTACTTCCAGCACCGCTGCGATCTCGCTCAACTTGAGCTCTTCCAGATAAAACAAGTAAACAGCCTGCTGCTCTCCTTCAGGCAGTTGTTTGATATGCCAGATAAGCTGGCCTTTGGTTGCGTCCGGAGATGAAGTAACCGCGGCAATTTGTTCAGCCTGCTCGTCAAAGGGAACGTGACCTGAAGGCTGTTTCCGGAGGAGGTCTAACGTGCGCCACCGCACGGCCTTAAACACACGCGCGCGAAACATTGATGTTTCGTAGAGGTTGTGAAGCGTACGCATGATAGTGATCCATGCGTCCTGCACCGCGTCAGCAGCCATCTGCTCATTTTTGCAAATGCCGTAAGAAAACCTCAGCAATGAAGGGTGGTAGCTTTTATAGAGAACGGCAAAGGCATGTTTACTGCCGTCCTGCGCCTTCAGCACAAGCAGCTCTTCTTCTGTTCGAGTATCTTGTCGCTCCGCCACAGGCATCCTCTGATTGGCTATTTCTAAATCCTATACCAACAGAAACGCCAGAGACCACGATAAGGTTCACGCAATAGGATAAAAAAAACATTGCCGCCGCGTTACACGCCCTTTTATCAAAGGCGGTGCACCACGAACGGCAATATCATCCTCGCTGCGGATTTAAGATGAAGACTAAGTATGGCCCTCATGACCCATCTCATTGAGTTATTTGGCTGCAAGCTTGGCAATCGCGATTTCAAGCCGTTTGATCTCCCGGATTGTCGAGGCGCGGTTCATTTCCATCCAGCTCCAGCTTTTCAGTGCCGTTACGCCCATGGCACCCAACAGCATCCAACCACCCCAGAMAACGCGGTCATCAGTGGTTTCAGCATTGAAAAAATTGATCCCGCTCCAAACGGCCAGGCTGAACCATACAATAGAGAAGAAACCCAAAATCCAGAGCCAGCGCCGCATGCCCCCTTTAAACATTGCCGACACCAAATCCGGTAGGCCACCTTCATTCTCAAGCAGTTTATCGATCTCTGCGGTTTCGCGTTCCAGTTCCTGTTTAATTTTTTCATCCAAACTGTTCATGTCTCTTCTCCTGACATTTGTTCCCGCAACGTGTTGCGTGCGCGGTTAAGGCGCGACTTAACAGTGCCCGCAGGCACCGAAAGCACTGCGGCAATTTCATTTATTTTTAGATCTTCAAGGTAAAATAGCGATAACACCAACCGCTCGCTTTCAGGCAAGCGGGCCAAGTGCGCACCCAGCTGATCGCTTGTCGCGATCTCGTCTGCATAGTTGGAATGGCCGCTAMTGACTAAATYCTCATTCAGTTCATCGTGAATGGCCCCACGCGACCGCACTTGGTCAAGGAGACGCCAGCGCACTGTCTTAAAGGCCCAGACGCGAAAGGCACGAGGGTCCTGCAAGCCGCGTAGTTTTTTACTAAGAGTAATCCAGGCTTCTTGCACACTGTCCCGAGCAACGCCTTCATCAGCCGTCAGGCGAAAAGCGAAGCGTAACAAGGCAGGGTTATAGAAACTATACAGCTGCCCGAAGGAAATGCGGCAACCGCCCTGCGCTTCTATAACTAATAAATCTAAGTGTGCTTGTTTCACCTAACCTTCACCCAAATACCAAAACAACCTCTCCCCTTTAGGACGCTGTTTTGCAGGAAAAGGTTCATAGAAGGTGACTTATGTTATTGGTTAACGGTGAAAATACCGCGCAACACTTCTACGGTGTGACCCGATATTTCRACCCTGTCGCCTTTRATATCAAGCCACAATTCGCCWGCCCTGCTTGAAAGCTGGCGCGCAAACAAATGRTTTTTGCCAARTTCGTTTGCCCAGTAAACACCTGATACACAGTGCGCTGAACCCGTTACAGGGTCYTCAGCAATRCCGTGGTTGGGGAARAAACAACGCGATACRAAATCMGGYGTKTCRCCSYYTTYAACKTCRCTRCCYGGTGCYGTYGCAATAAASCCGTASGGCGCATARGCCATCAARGCMCCGTAATTGGGCTGTAAATTCCGGACAGTCTCTTCATTCTCATATACCAGCAGCAAGTCGCGGTCCGCCAAATCACTTTTCAGGACAGCGATCGGTTCCGCCCCTATTGCAGCTCCAATGCCAGTTGGCGCTGGAAAAGCTTGCGGCGGCAGGGCTGGAAAATCCATCCGGTATTTATCACCGTCGCGCGCAACCGTTAAAATGCCCATCCGTGTGCGAAAGCGCACGACAGCGAGGTCAGGCAAAAGGTGCGTGAGCACAACATGACCCGCAGCAAGAGTTGCGTGGCCACACAGGTCCACTTCTACCGCCGGCGTAAACCAACGCAGCAAATAGTCCGCTTCTTCATCCTTCACCGGCACAATATAGGCGGTTTCTGACAGGTTATTTTCGGCGGCTATRAGCTGYAACAAATTGTCTGGCAACATGGCGGTGAGCGGGCAAACCGCCGCTGGATTTCCGCCAAAAGCATGGGTTGTAAAAGCATCAATTTGGTAAAGAGGAATTTCTAGCATCTGCATACCTTCTGCTGCTGCCGCAAACCGGCAGCTGGTTTTGTCTCGCAGGCGAAACAGTCAGAATACTAAAAACTCTAGGCTTTCGCCCAAGCCATTATAGCAGCTTGATCTTTTACTGCAAATCCCAGCCTGTAGTCGCCAGCTTTTTCCCACACAGGGCGCTTAATTATAGCATCGTGTGCTGCCATCAAWGCSCGCGCTTTCTCAGGCGTCATGTCGGCTTTGTCTTCCTCTGCAAGTTTGCGCCATGTCGTGCCGCGCGTGTTCAAGAGAGCTTCCCAGCCCAGCGCGCTTTCAAGYKTAGCAACAAGCGTCTCGTCCAGCCCATCCTTACGGTAATCATGAAAAGTGTGTTCAATACCGTCTGWCTCAAGCTGTTTRCGAGCCTTCTTAACGGTATCGCAGTTTTTAATGCCGTACAGCGTAATCATAACGCGTCGTCCCTTACTTAGAAAAATCGGAAGACCCCATCGCTAACTTACGTACCAAAGCGCGAAATACTCAATAGCAGGCGCCTCACTATTCTTAGCATTCTTCACGGGCCAAAAAAAAGGCCCCACCGAAACCGGAGGGGCCTTTTCAAATAATTCAAAGAGGCTAGTGAATTTTGCTTTCAACTTCTGCAATTGCAGCGTCTGTCAACGCTTTGCCCGGCTTGCCCTTCAGGCTTTCACCCAGAACGGCGGCAGCGGCTTCTACAGCTACGTTAATGGCAACAGCCTGCACTTCTTTCACTGCAGCGACTTCAGCCTGCGCGATTTTCTCTTCGGCGGCTTTCGTACGGCGCTCAACCATGGCGGTGATTTCCACTTTCGCGGCATCGGTCATGATTTTCGCGTCACCTTCAGCTTGCGCTAAAATATCCGCAGCTTCCTTTTCGGCATCACGCTGCTTACGCTGATAGCCAAGAAGCATCTCTTCAGCTTCGTTTCGCAGTGCTTTGGCTTCGTCAATCTGCGACCGGATCTTGTCTGCTTGCGCATCAAGCATATCGCCGATCACATAGTGTACTTTTTTATAAAGTAAGCCAGCAACAAAAACTATGGTCGTCGCAGCTACCCAAAAGGTGGGGTCAGCATAAATTGGTTCGCCTACAGACATCTCTATGCTCCCTTCGCACTATCAAAAGCAGCAGAAACAGCACCGGTAACGGCTTTACTGTCAGCCTCGATACCGCCTAGCCTGCTGATCATTGCCGTAGCAACTTCAGTTGCAACATCTTTAATGCTTGAAAGCGCTTCATCGCGGGCCTTCAAAATCGCATCTTCTGCAGCGGCAGCCTTTTTGCCGAGACCGGCATCAAGGGTAGCTTGCGCACCAGCGATATCTGCTTTGATTGTTTCCTTGGTTCCAAGAAGAACAGCCTGAGCTTTAGCCCGAGCGTCGGCAACTGCAGCTTCATAAGAGGCGCGAACCTCCTCCGCTTCAGTTTTCAGCCGGCTTGCCGTATCCAGATCATTTGCAATACGTTCTTCCCGTTCCGCAAGGACATCAGCCACTTTCGGAAGGGCAATGCGCCATACAACAATGAACAGCACAAAAAACGTTACAACAATCCATGCAATCTGATTGGTAAAACTACCATCATAAAGCACGTTAATCTGAGGCAAACCGCCTGTTGCCTTCTCAGCAACGTCCGTGGCAATTTGAGCTATGTCCGAATGGTCTTGCACCATTGTTCAGCCTCTATGACTATTGGTTCACTGAATGGCCTGAAACAGTTCCAGGCCATTATCCCTCAAACTGAGAGTTATCTTACTTGAGCCCCGCGAAAACACGCAACTCGGCTTACCCTAGTTAGTTGCTATCAACTAAAGAGGATCAAGAAAGCGATAACCAAAGCAAACAAGCCTGTTGCTTCTGTCAGCGCAAAACCAATAAGAAGGTTTGTGAACTGCTTAGGAGCCGCAGACGGGTTGCGAAGTGCACCAGAAAGATAGCTACCAAAGATCTGACCAAGGCCAATACCAATACCACCAAGAGCGAGAGCGGCAATGCCTGCACCGATGTATCTTGCTGCGTCAGCTTCCATTTTTAGTTCCTTTTTACTTACCTAGAAAATTAAAGAATTTACGAATTAGTGTGAAGGATGCATCGCATCATTCAAGTAGATACAAGTCAAAATTGTGAATACATAAGCCTGCAAGCCGGCAACCAGCAGCTCAAGCCCTGTGAGCATGACCGTTACAACAAACGGCAACACAGCACCGGCCATGCCAACAACACCCAGTGCGGCTAGGCTGATAATAAAACCAGCGAAAACTTTCATCATAATGTGGCCTGCCAACATATTAGCGAACAGTCTAACAGACAGGCTAATCGGGCGAACACAGTATGAAATAACTTCAATAATTACGACAATTGGCAGCAACCAAGCAGGCAGCCCAGGCGGTACGAACAATTTCAGGTACCCGGCGCCGTTTTTCACAAAACCAACGATCGTCACGCCAATGAAAATGAAGGCTGCCATAAAGAATGTTACGGCGATGTGGCTTGTTACGGTGAAGGAATACGGGAAAAGACCGGCTAGGTTCATTCCCAGCACAAACAAAAACAAGGTGAAGATAAAGGGAAAATAAGGCTTTCCTTCTTTACCTACGTTATCGCGGATCATGCTTGCGATAAAATTGTAAGCCAGCTCAACGGTAATTTGCCAACGGCCAGGAACCATCGCGCTCTTCCGTGTTCCGCCAATTAGGAAAAGCGACAGAACCCCAACGACAAGCACCATAATAAACGCGCTGTTCGTAAAGGAAACGTCTAAACCAAAAAGCTCAAGTGGCTTGATGGTCTTGATCTCAAATTGCTCAATAGGACTATGTGGCTCGGCCAATGTATTGTCTCTTCTACAAGGCGGCATGCATACGCTTGCCGCAAAAAATCACAAAGTCGTTTCAGTCGCTCTTAGCATCTGGTGTATCATCAGTAAGAGCATCGCTTTCTTCCGCTTCCTGTGCTGCCTGGGCTTGCCGGATAACATTCCGAACCCCGGACGCAAAGCCCAAGATCAGCAGCACAATCAAAAACAGCGGCGCGGTTCCAAACCATTTGTCGATCCAAAAGCCCATAAAAGCGCCAACGCCCGTACCGGCCACTAGTTCAACACCCATCTTTAAAGCGATACCTGATGCCGTTGACACCCTTTCAGGGTCTGGCACCTTTTCCGCCTTCTTCTGGGCTAGGTTTAACCGCTCGCCGAAGGTTGCTTCCGTTGGGTTTTTTTTGTCTTCACCCACCGCATTTCACCTAAAGTTATGCGCTTCTACCTGGGCACTCCAAAAAGAATCAGAGCGCTACCAAAATCGCCTGCAACATAGGGATTGCCCCAACGTGTGTCAAGAACCAATAGAAATAAGTTAAGTAATTGAAAATAAAGAGTTATTTTTGAATTTTGAAAACTATAATACTTCCATCATTCCTGAGGCACGCTCAAGGTCAACCGAAACAAGTGTTGAGATTCCTCGTTCAGCCATTGTCACACCAAATAGGCGGTTCATGCGTGACATAGAAACAGCATTGTGCGTGACAATCAGAAAACGCGTATTGGTGCGCTCTGTCATATTTTCGAGAAGGTCACAGAAGCGCTCCACATTGGCATCATCCAGCGGGGCATCAACTTCATCAAGCACACAGATCGGCGCAGGGTTTGTAATAAAAACTGCAAAAATCAAGGAAAGCGCCGTTAAAGCCTGTTCTCCGCCAGAAAGTAGCGACAGCGCCTGAAGTTTTTTACCGGGCGGGCTTGCAAATATCTCAAGCCCTGCCTCAAGTGGATCATCAGATTCAATTAATTGAAGCTCAGCAGTACCACCGCCAAATAGATGCGTGAACAAACGCTTAAATTGATCGTTCACAACATCAAATGCTTCAAGCAAACGCTCGCGGCCTTCTTTGTTAAGACTGCCAATTCCAGTGCGCAAACTTTTGATTGCTTCAATTAAATCATCACGTTCAGATGTTAGTGCATCGCGTTGTTCTGTGATCTCTGTTTGCTCGTGATCTGCGCGTAAATTAACAGCGCCCAAACGTTCCCGTTCAATTTTTAATTTTTCAAGCTTTGCATCCGTTGCAACTAATTGTGGTAGAGGCGTGCCCTCTTCTAGGTCAGCCATGCCCAATGTTTGGTGAGGGCGACATTCCATTTCGTCAACAATACGCGCTTCAATTTCTGAGCGGCGTTCTTTAGCGGCATTTGCGCGTTCTTCAGCTCTGGCACGTT
>JAESRJ010000029.1 GCA_016764715.1 Kordiimonadaceae bacterium
CGAGTCTAGCAAGAACATTATATCAAGAAACAAGTCCATCAGATCGTGCTCCCTTTATTGACCATTGAGAAAACCTTCGCCACTGGTGTTCGGAAAAGGTGCGGCATAGCCCCGGCAAACAAAATAACAAGCCCCTGGATCACGATAATGAAATCGCGTTGAATAGACGGCATTTCAAAGGCCAACTCGGCCCCGCCCTGATACAAGGCCCCAAACAACAGGGCGGCAATAACAATGCCCACAGGGTGATTACGCCCCATGAAAGCAACCGCGATACCAACAAAACCGTACCCAAGTGTGAAGTTTCCTATCAAACGGTGCTGCTCACCTAAAAGCTCGTTCAGCCCCATCATGCCCGCGAGGGCACCTGAAATCATCAATGCGTAAATTGTCATGCGAGAAACCGATATTCCGGCAAACCGGGCGGCACTTGGGTTTTGCCCAGCGACCCGCAACTCGAAACCAAACCGCGTACGCCAAAGCAAAAACCAAAATGCCACGGCACAAACCAGAGCGATCAGCAGCGAGACATTCATCGGCCCTTCTTCAAACTGATACCCGACCATGCCCAGCAGCTCATGAATACCAGACAAAGAAACGGTATCAGGGAAATCAGCGCTTTCCTGCATTTGGCCACCAGGGCGTTGCAAGGGGCCTACTAACAAATACCCCAAGAAAGCGGATGCAATAAAATTGAACATGATTGTCGTAATAACAATGTGGCTCCCGCGCTTTGCTTGCAGGTATGCAGGCAAAAACGCCCATGCTGCTCCGAACGCCATCGACGCTATAATTGCAAGTAGTATGGACAAAAGCGGCGACATGCCGATGAACTGAAAACCAGCGAAGGCAAACACCGCAAGCGTAAGGCCCAGCCCGCCCATCATTGCCTGCCCTTCACCGCCAATATTGAAGTGCCCTGCATGAAAAGCAATAGACACAGCAAGCCCGGTAAAAATGAAATTGGTTGCATAATAAAGGCTGTAACTGATGCCTTCCTGAAAACCAAAAGCGCCCTCTACAAGCAGCGACAGCACTTGAAAAGGGTCTTCCCCCAGCCCAAAAACCACAAGGCCAGAAACGACGAATGCGGCTACCAAATTCAGTACCGGCAACAGAATACTCTCTGCCCACCAGGGTAATTTATTTGCGCCCGCCGCCATTACGAGTTCCCCGCATTGGCAGCTTGGTCCACACGTTGGCCCGCCATCATAAGCCCGAGCGTACGCTCATCAGCTTCCTCAACTGGCATTACGCCAATAACTTCGCCTTCACACATCACAGCGATGCGGTCAGAGATCGCCAGCAGCTCATCAAGATCCGCAGACACGACAAGCAGTGCTTTCCCTGCGTTTCTAAGCTCTGTGATCTGATCATGAATTTTCGTTACAGCACCAATATCTACCCCGCGCGTCGGCTGGCCGATAACCATCAGCTGCGGGTTTCGAGCAATTTCGCGGGCAATAACTATCTTTTGTTGATTACCACCAGAGAAAGACCCAATAGACAGGCTCGGGTTACGCGGCCGCACATCCTGGCTTTCGAAATATTCATCAGCCCTAGCGGCGATATCTTTCAGCTTCAATATGCCAAACCTGCTGAAGCTTGGCTCACGCTGGTAGCCCAGCATGATATTGTCACGCGCAGACATACTTTCCACGACACCGGTTTTTAGCCTGTCTTCCGCCACATGCGCCATACCCATTCGCCTGAGCGAAATAGGGTCGGTACTCACACCGTGCGCATTCACAACAACGTCTGACATTTCGATGCTGCCCGCGGACACTTTGCGGAGGCCAGTGACCACTTCGAGCAATTCCGTCTGGCCGTTCCCTGCCACGCCTGCGATGCCGAGAACCTCACCGTCATACACCTCTAGCGATATCGCCTTCAGTGCAGGCTGCTTCTGGTCGTTACTGCAGCTCACGGCTTTTAGAGCGAGGCGTAATTTGTGCTCTTTGTACTTTTCGCGAGCGACTTCTCGCACAACTTTGGCACCAACCATAAGCTCCGCCAGCTCTTCCGCGGAAGTCTCTGTTGTCTTCCGAGTAGCCACTACTTTGCCCGCACGAATAACCGTAACATCGTCTGTGATGGCCATAATTTCGTGTAGCTTGTGAGTTACGAACAGAACCGTTTTACCCTGCCCCTTCAAAAGCTTGATCAGAGCAAAAAGCTGGTCACATTCCTGCGGCGTTAACACAGCCGTTGGCTCATCAAGGATCAGGGTTTCAGCGCCTTTATAAAGCGCCTTCAGTATTTCAGCGCGCTGCCGCACACCCACGGCCAAATTCTCAACTGGCTCATCAAGCGGCAGGTTAAACCCAAATTTATCTTCCAGCTCTAGCAGCACAACACGGGCTCTTGCCTTGGCTTGATCCAGATTGCGGCTGCCTTCAGCGCCGAGAATGATATTTTCCAAAACGGTGAAAGGCTCAACAAGCATGAAATGCTGGTGAACCATGCCAACACCCTTGGCCATCGCAGCGGCCGGGTCAGCAAATTTTATGCTTTCGCCGTCAACCAGTATCTCGCCGTCATCAGGCGTATAAAGCCCAAACAACATCTTCAGCAACGTTGATTTCCCAGCCCCATTTTCACCGACAATACCGTGCACAGACCCGGACGCAATCTGCATGCTGATACGGTCATTTGCACGGACCTCGCCAAAGCGTTTGCTAAGGTCCCGTGTTTCAATGGCAAGAGGTTTGGTCATCGAGCTAAACTGGCCCTAATGGCCAGAATTCCCGCCAGCAACATCATCAACTATGATTTCGCCAGATACGATCTTGGCGCGGGCAAGCTCTAATCGTGTTTTCATTTCTTCGGTGATCAGCTCTTTATTGTGCTCATCAACAGCAAAATCGACGCCACCTTCTTTAAGGCCAAGAACCGTAAGGCCCGGCTTCCAAGTGCCTGCTTTAGCTTCATCCATAGCTTTCTGAACAGCCAGATCAACACGTTTAAGCATGCTGGTCAGCACCGTGCCAGGCGCAATATGGTTCTGGTTACTATCAACGCCGATGGCAAATTTCTTCTTGTCTTTAGCTGCCTGAATAACGCCTAGACCAGAAGGGCCAGCCGCCGAGAAAATCACATCTACACCGCGTGCATACTGTGACTGAGCCATTTCAGAAGCCTTAATCGGGTCATTCCACGCAGCAGGCGTTGTGCCTACGTAATTCTCAACGAACTTCAAGTCGTCACGCACATACGTGGCACCTTGACGGAACCCACGCTCAAATCGGCGAATCAGAGGAATGTCCATTCCGCCGATAAAACCGATCTTTTTGCTTTCTGTCTTCATTGCAGCGATCATACCTACAAGAAATGATCCCTCATGTTCCTTGAAAGTAATCGACTGTACATTCGGTAAATCTACAACAGCGTCAATCACGGTAAATTTTATGTTTGGGTATTTTCTGGCGACGTTACGGACAGCAACAGAATAGCCAACGCCTACAGCAATAATCAGGTCAGCCTTACGGCGGGCAAAACGCTTGAGCGCCTGCTCATACTGGGTTTCACTGCTGGGCTCAAAGTCTTTATAACTAATGCCGTGCTCGGCTTTAAAGGCCTCAGCACCTACGCGCGCTGCCTCGTTAAAGCTTTTATCAAACTTACCGCCAATATCGTACAGAAGCACTGGTTTGAAATCATCAGCAATCACTGATCCCGCAAGCATTACACCTGCAGCCAAACCAGCACTGACACGCTTAAGCATTTTTTTCATGACTTTTCACTCCCCGATGACGCAAAATCAACCATGTTCCTTATGCCCTGATTCCACTTGTGGGCGCAAGGGAACCAGAGCGAGGACACTTGGTCAACCATTTTTGACACTTTAGTCAGGATTCGTTCGACAACAGGCATATAAAGGCTTATTAGGCTATAAAACGGGGTTCCACAGAAGGTAATATAATGACGGCATCTGTCACAGTTGTTGACCACCCGCTGGTCCAACACAAATTAACGCTGCTGCGCCGAAAAGAAACAAGCACGGCTGAGTTTAGAAAACTACTGCGCGAAATTGGTTTGTTTTTGGGGTATGAGGCACTGCGCGATCTGCCGCTTGGCAAAATTATGATCGATACGCCAGTTTGTCGGATGGAAGCGCCCATTCTTGCCGGCAAAAAACTGACTTTCATTTCGGTTTTGCGCGCCGGTGACGGTTTGCTTGGCCCTATGCTTGATCTCGTGCCGTCTGCCCGGGTTGGCCAAATTGGTCTGGCGCGAAATGAAGAGACCCTCCAGCCTGAAAAATATTTCTTCAAAGTACCGCGTGATACTGCGGCACGCGTCAATGTTATCCTTGATCCAATGCTGGCAACCGGACATTCGGCTGTGCGCGCGGTGCAGGAGATGAAAGACATCGGCGCTAAAGATATTCGTTTTGTTTGCCTCCTTGCTGCTCCTGAGGGTATTAAGACTTTCACGGAAGCACATCCGGACGTGCCGCTTATTACCGCATCAATTGATGAGCGGCTTAATGAGAAGGCTTATATCGTTCCGGGACTCGGGGATGCCGGTGACCGGTTATTTGGTACCAAAGGGGTTTAAGACACATGACAGTTATTAAAAAATACGTAACCGCTCAGGAATTGCTCGACGACTCCTTCGAGCTCGGTTTGCAAATTCTGAAAAGCGAATTCCGCCCGAAGTTTATCGTTGGCGTATGGCGTGGCGGCACCCCAACAGGGATCGCAGTTCAGGAAATTCTGGATTATTACGGCGTTGATACCGACCATATTGCTATTCGCACCTCCAGCTACATTGGCATGCAGCAGCAAAAGGAAGTGAAAGTTCACGGCTTTGAATATATCGTCAATAACATCAATGCTGACGACAGCCTCTTGATCGTTGACGATGTGTTTGATAGTGGCCGTTCAATTGCTGCCATTATTTCGCACCTTCGGGAAAAATGCCGCCGCAACACGCCGGAAACCATCAAAATTGCGACTGTGTTCTATAAGCCAGCCCGCAACGTGACCGAACATGAGCCCGATTTCTACTGCCACGAGACAGATGACTGGCTTGTTTTCCCGCATGAGCTCTCGGACATGACCAAAGAAGAGATTAAAGAGCATAAGGGCCTGTCCCTGCCTGAGATCGAGATTTAATCACGTTCCCTTGTTTTGCCATCGCTTCCGAGCGGTGGCACACCCCACTTCCGACTATGCCTCAAAGGATCTGCTATGACGTACGAAGCCGTTCAAGCCTGTGCTGCCCATATTAAAKAGCAATACACAGGCACGATGCCTAAAATGGCAATGATCCTTGGTAGTGGCCTCAACAGCTTGGCGGACAGCGTTGATGATGCGTCTGTGTTCCCTTTCAGCGAACTACCGGGCTTCCCTACGCCAACTGTTTCTGGCCATGAGGGCCGTATGCTGATCGGCAAACTGGACGGCAAAGGCATTATCTGCATGCAGGGGCGAGTGCACGCCTACGAAGGCCAGCCGGAACAGAAACTTGCTTTTGCAACGCGTGTTCTTTGGGCGCTCGGCGTTGAAATATTGGTGCTAACGAACGCTGCAGGCAGCCTAGACCAAGAAGCCGCACCTGGTGCCCTGATGGCAATCACTGACCATATCAACTTCGCAGGCGTTAACCCGCTTGTCGGCGTAAACGACGAGCGTTTTGGCCCTCGTTTCACGGATGTAACAACCGCGTGGGACAAAGAACTGACGGAAGAACTGCTCGGCTGTGCAGACACGCTTGGCTTCAAGCTCCACACGGGTGTTTACCTGATGGCCAAAGGCCCGAACTTCGAAACACCTGCTGAGATCCGAGCGTTCCGCATGTGGGGCGCAAATGCTGTTGGCATGTCGACCGTGCCCGAGCTGTTGGCGGCGCGCCACCTTGGTATGCGTGTATGCGGCATCAGCTCGATCACCAACTATGCCGCAGGCATGACAGGCGATGAGCTTACCCACAGCGAAACCATGGAATACGGCGCGATCGCTGCTGTAAATCTAGAGAAGCTTTTGCGCGCGTTCGCCGGAAAAGTTGCTTAACGACAGGGACAGCCTCTGGCTCGCCCAATTGCGCTTGCAGCATCGCTTGGCTCTTCGTATAAAAAAAGCCGGGCGAACACCCAGCTTTTGTTGATT
Organism: Kordiimonadaceae bacterium; assembly: GCA_016764715.1. Taxonomy (GTDB): domain Bacteria; phylum Pseudomonadota; class Alphaproteobacteria; order Sphingomonadales; family Kordiimonadaceae; genus Kordiimonas. Next base: position 6,114 of record JAESRJ010000029.1, read on the forward strand.
TCTTAGGTTGGTCACTCGCCCCCTAATAGGACTTGCCGCCTTCGTTGGCGTCGCCGTAAGGCACCCAGATGTTTTTAACTTCTGTGCCGCGTTCCATCARGCCTTTKGCATTCATATGCTCGCTGCTGGTCCAGTCATACGCTTTACCGTAATTGAGCCACGTGCGCTTCATGTTGTCTGCAGCAAAGGCCTCGACATTGGCGCAGCCATCGCGGCTACCAAAATACCAAATCGCATCAACACCGTAATGCTTGGCAAGCGGTGTCGCCATCTCGTCTCGGCCGCCTGTGATGATATTCACAACACCCGCAGGCACATCAGACGTGTCTAATATCTGGTAGAAATCGGTTGCTAGCAGTGGGTACCGTTCTGAAGGAATAATAACAGTTCGGTTGCCCGTTGCCATGGCAAACGCCATCAAAGTTACAAACGCCAAAAGCGGTGCTTCGTCCGGGCAAACAATACCCAGCGTACCGATAGGTTCATTCATCGCCAGTGCAACACCGCGCATTGGCGGCTCATGCACCCGGCCTTCATGCTTGTCGGCGTAGGCAGCAGCGGTAAACAGCCGCTGTACTGACAGTTCAACTTCATTTGCTGCTGCTTTCGCGGTTGCGCCCGTTAGCGAGACCAAGCGATCTTCGAACTCAGCCGCTCGGGTGCTCAGATTTTCTGCAATATAATAAAGGATCTGCGCCTTAAGGTGCGACGTGGTTCCGCCCCAGCCTGCCGCTTTCGTGGCAGCCTCAACGGCGTTACGGATATCCTTATAGTTGCCCGCACCAACAAGCCCTGCATAGTCGCCCTTCGATGTAGCAACCGCAACACTGTCACCGCCGTCAGGACGCGCCTGCTTGCCGCCAACATAGTTTTTCGCGGTTTGGTCAATGGAAGGTAACCCCCCACCAGATTTAGGCGGCTTAACGGCCTTAGTTTCAATCGGCTTCCACTCTTTCAAGTGCTTCTCATATTTTGGCTTCATGTAAGCCAACATGCCTTCACGCCCGCCTTCGCGGCCAAATCCACTTTCGCGGTAGCCACCAAATCCAACAGCCGCATCAAACATATTGGTGCCGTTGATCCAAACCACACCTGCTTTAAGCGCAGGGGCCACTTCAAGCGCGCGGGAAATGCTTTCTGACCACACTGTGGCTGCAAGCCCGTAGCGGGTATTATTGGCAAGGCCGATGGCTTCGCTCTGCGTACGGAACGTAATTGCTGTCAGCACAGGGCCAAAAATTTCTTCTTTGTAAAGAATGTTGTCTGTACCAACACCTGTGACCAAAGTCGGCGGATAGAACACACCGCCTTCAGGCATTTCACACGGTGCATGATAAATGGTGGCGCCTTCGGCTTCGCCTTGTTTCACCATGTCAGAAATGCGTTTCTTCTGCACACCGTCCACAATAGCGCCCATATCAATGCATTTATCTAGGCAATCACCAACGCGYAGCTTGCCCATACGGGCCTTCAGTTTCTTATAGAAACGCTCGGAAATACCTTCCTGCACCAAGAGGCGCGAACCACCGCAGCATACTTCGCCCTGATTAAACCATATGGCATCAACCAAGCCTTCAATCGCGCCGTCAATGTCAGCATCTTCAAAAACAATGAAAGGTGACTTGCCGCCAAGCTCAAGCGTAAGTTTCTTGCCGCTGCCTGCGACAGCGCGGCGAATGGTTTTACCCACGTCGGTCGAGCCGGTAAACGCTACCTTGTCCACATCAGCTTCCACGACCATGGCACCTACATCACCCTTACCAGTAACGATGTTCACGACGCCTTTAGGCAGGCCAGCTTCCTCGCATAGCTCAGCAAACTTAAGCGCAGTTAGAGAGGTAAAGTCAGCAGGTTTCATAACAACTGTGTTGCCAGCAGCCAGCGCTGGTGCGATTTTCCATGCAAGCATCAAGAACGGGAAATTCCACGGAATAACCTGCCCGGTGACGCCGACTGCTTCATACTCAGGAAACTCATCATCCATCAACTGTGCCCAACCAGCATGGTGATAGAAATGACGCGCCACTAGCGGAATATCAATGTCCCGGCTTTCGCGGATCGGCTTGCCGTTATCAAGGCTTTCAAGCACTGCAATGATGCGCGAGTGCTTCTGAACAAGGCGCGCCAACGCATAGAGATAGCGCGCGCGGCCGTGGCCACCAAGGGCAGCCCATTTGCCTTGCGCAGTCCGTGCCGCAAACACAGCTGCGTCAACATCTTCCTGCCGAGCAGACGTAATATCAGCCAAGCGCTCACCGGTTGACGGTGCATATGTTGGAATGCGTTCAGCGCCTTCAGGCTTCACCCATTCACCGTTGATATACATGCCAAACGACCCGCCGTGTTCGGCGATCCAGGCGTCTGCTTTCGCGCGGCTTTCAGGTGCTGGGCTATAATCCATTGTTTCAAAAGTTTCTTTAAGGTTCATGATGTGCCCCTAGCCCATTGCGTGTCTGTAAGAAGCGGAATATCCGCCCGTGGCATGATACTCTAACTGGCGTTCGATATCACCGAGCAGGCTCGACGCACCAAAGCGGAACAGCTCAGGCTCCAGCCAATCGCGGCCAAGCTCTTCTTTAATCAGTGTCAGATACACAACGGCATCTTTCGCGGTTTTAATGCCGCCTGCTGGTTTGTAGCCAATTTTAATGCCAGTACGTTCGTAAAAATCGCGGATCTGGCGGATCATCACCAATGACACAGGAAGTGTCGCATTTATGCCTTCCATCCCGGTGGATGTTTTAATAAAGTCTGCACCCGCCTGCATAGCCACCATTGAAGCCTTGCCCACTTGTGTCAGGTTACCGTGCTCGCCGGTCGCCAAAATAGATTTCATCAGTGCAGGGCCACACGCTGCCTTGAAGGCTTTCACTTCTTCGTACAGCGCTTCCCAGTTACCGGAAAGAACATGGGCGCGGGTGATAACGATATCAATTTCCGCTGCCCCTGCTTCAACCGAGCGCTTAATCTCTTCAAGCCGGGTTTCCATTGGCGCAAGGCCAGCGGGGAACCCAGTGGATACCGCCGCCACAGGAACACCCGATCCCTTAAGGGCTGCAACTGCTGTCGGCACCATTTCGTGGTACACACAGATGGCACCTGTTGTCAGCGGCAGATCACCAACGCCGAGCGCATCCTTGATATGCTGGCTAACCGGCCGGCGCGCCTTCAGGCAAAGGCGCTTTACGCGGCCTTCTGTGTCGTCACCCGCGAGCGTTGTCAGGTCAATACAGCTGATCGCCTTAAGCATAAAGGCAAGCTGTGAGACTTTCTTGACGGAGCGGCGTGTACCCACTGTGCCTGTCCGGCGTTCAACCGCACTTTTGTTCACACGAATGCCGTCCAACCAATCGGGATGGAAGCTCGTGCCTTGATTAACCAAATGTTCCGATATCATAGTGCTATCCAACAATTCCGTGCAGAGACCGAAAGCGGCCTCCGCATTATTTTATACGCTATTACCCTTTAAAAAGCCAAATCTTGACCAAATGGTCAAGAATTGTTTATTCAGGCTTTTCTTCTTTCATCATGCTAAACGCCAAAAGTGCAATGCCTGCAAGGGCATAGCCAACAGCGAGCCGGTGTGCGAGCACTTCAAAACCRCCCACTTCCGGGATCGCCCACGGCAGRTACATTGCGCCAGAACCAAGAACTGAATGAATGATTCCAAATTCAGTRCAGATCGCCGCYACGAAWGCAGCGCCCGCAGCACGGGTTAATCTTCGGTCAATAATCCACACCAGCATCACGCCCCAGATCAGGCTTGTCAGGATATAACCGCGCGACATTACACCGAGTAACGCATAGCTTGCTGACCAGTCCGCACCGAGTGCGGCCCGAGCAGCATCATCAATGCGCCCGTAAATATCAGACACTTTCACAAAAGTGTAATTCAGCACGGCAGGTACAATTGCAAACAACAGTACAGGCGCATGCCGAACACTACCGCCTGAGAAAGCAAGACGCATAATGTCACTAGCAACGACAACTAGGATTGGCTTTATAATCGCGGCAGGGATAAGAGCTGCCGCCAGCGCAATCACGCCGAACAAGCCGCCCACGGTCATCACACCAGCAGCACCCAGCGCATAGTTCGTACGCGCGCCCATACGTTTGTAAGTAGCATGTCCGAAATACGGGGTGGTTTGCACAACCCCGCCGAACAGCGCGCCAATGGCTGTGGCCGCCGCATCGAGCCGGACTACGACCCCTGGGTTATACTCATCCCCAACAACCTTGGCACCCGCTACCACATTCACGGCGCTCGCTGCAATCAACAGCGCGAACGGGATGATGATACCAATATAGTTTGTGACCGGGCCGAACATGGCCATCAGGCCTTCAACGGTTGGGGTTGGTATAGCTGGCGTAAGCGCTGGTATTTCTTTCAGCGTGTAGCCATCCCCTGCCCCCATGTAGGCAAGCAGATAGTATATCACGGTGCCAGCAACGATCGCGAGCACAGCACCCGGGATATTAAACGGCAGCTTGTGGCCAGCAATAAGGGCATAGGCCATCACAACCAGCGCAAGGAAACCAACTTCAGGCAGCTCAAAGATGCCGAATATAGCTTCCGCACCRAGCCACACWGTTGCRATCSCKGCCATMACRCCAATAAGGGCAACYTGWGGCARTTCGTGCTGCATYGCMCGRCCAAAGAARGACAAWAMGAATTTCACMACSGCCATCCACAARGTMGCGGCCATGCCRATAATCCAYGCCTGATTRGCCGCKTCWGCGCTMCCAACWGTTTCAAGRCCAACCACGTNASSCGGGNCCRACAACAAAGAAMGCCATACCGAARGTCGTTGGCAGGTCGAGSCCGAGCGGAATRCTGGTTAGGCYYTKRTTCCCTGTYGMRGCAATGGTTTTYCGCGAYAGCCAATTGAASGCGASRTTRCCGACCATKATGCCAACAACAGCRCCCGGWATAATTTTGCCRAAGACYACTTCCGCAGGGAARSCAAACACGCCCATCAAYACCCCKGCGAGYACGAACATATTSACRATWACGTCTAGAAAAAACGCTACGCCTGCGTTYACGTCAGASGCTAACTGYGTTGTACCKGCKGCACTAGCCCCCAGTACTCCTGTATCTTCCGCCATTTTACTTCCCCGATTTTACTTTTTTAAACTATGTATGAACGACAAATTACTGGCGCCTTCGCGAGGGGAAGACGCAAGTAGCTTTCTTCAGTAGCCGTATGATTTTATTCTCGCTGCAGGTGCCCTGAGTTCCCGYTCAAATTTCTGCAACCTTTGCTCAAGTTCCCATTGTATCTGTGCTTTCTCACTAGCAGCCACAAATGCCTGGCAACTGCCAGCAAGCGCGCCGCCGGCAGCAATCAAATCCCGGCAGGCGGCATCTTCCCATATGCTGCTGCCCGGTAAGAAACTATATGTAAGTGAGTTGCGCRMKSCMKACCSWMRCTSGNNGCKTWTMSAAYRWTATAGTCCCGGTAATAGCGCATATATTCATGCGTCAGATCAGATCGAGACACTCCTTCGTCGTCCGTACTGATCGCGTAAGGCACGTTTAGYTCACGGTAAAAAGAGAGGGGATGATCACGACCAGACACCCCGAGAATGGTATCATTACTGGTGAGATTAATCTCAACCATAATGCCCTCGTCAGCCATGCGTTTTGCCAGTGCGACGCTATCATCCTCAAACGTAATATCAATGCCGTGACCAATGCGCTTGGCGTGGCCAAGCTCAATTGCTTCGCGGATATGAAACCGCAATTGTCGTGGCCGTACGAGGCCAAGTGTTAGTTCGCCTGCATGTAAGGTCACGTTTTGCTCACCGTGGTTACGGTAAAGATAATCAATCATTTTCATATGGTAAGTATAATCGCGCAAGGCAATGAAGCCATCTTCCGGCGCAACTAGGTTAATTCCTACCACTTCAGGCACTTGCTCCATCACGGCCCAGCCGAGAATGATCTGCGCATACACCATTTCAGGAGAAAACTCGCGGATCACTTGGTGAATGAAACGTATTTTTACATCACAGCCAACAGCGCCAGGGTCTTCGGCACAGCCCAGCAATTGGTTTTTCTTAGCCTGCGCTTCTGCAATACGATTGCGCACTGTCTCAACCAGCGTAGGGATTTGCGCAGCGAACGGGCTGGCCATCATCGCCGCGTAGTCTGCCGGCACATCACCCGTTAGCTTCACGCCTGCAGTTGACCCAAACAACTCACCTAGAACAATAGTTTCCATCAATTCCAGATACAACGTGTTCTGATGCCCGGCCCGCGCTGCGACTTCAGCCAATTGATCACCGAACCGGTGCGGCGCTGACGCCATTCGGAAAAATGTAACAAAGAAATCGTCATGGCCAGACCAATCAAGAGTTGGCACATAGCTGCGGTTACTAAGGCTATCAATCAAGCGCTGRCGAATACCGGCGTCCGCGCGTGCAGTCTCAGCAGTAATTAAGCCACTGTCAGCGCAGCTCTTTCCGCCGGTTTTCTGGCGTAGAGCAGGAACACTGGTATCGACGCAGAGCCCATCTTCCGCTGCCCAGTCWAGCCAGCTTTCAGCGTAAATCGCTCCAGATAAATGGGTATGCAAGTCACCGCCTTTAGGAAAGTTTTGCATAAGTTCGCGCATGCGGCCACTTCGCTCATATTGTTCTAATGAGACTTCCACTTTGCCGACATTCACCCGTGCGTCCTGCGCAAAAACGCCTACCGTAAATCCAACCAAAGCTGTTGTAGCCACTGCTAGAATAGCAAACCGCATAAATTCCTCCCCTAKWGGCCTAATGGCCTTGCCCATTTTGCCGAACCTGCTTAGGCTCCCTATCCAAAGCCGTATCGGCACARGACAWTAACAGCTATTTCACMAGCTGAAAGATATTAGGGCCCCAGTATGGCAAAATTGTACTTCTATTACTCCGCAATGAACGCGGGTAAAAGCACGACCCTTCTTCAATCCAACTTCAATTACCGCGAACGCGGCATGAATACGATGATATTCACGGCGGCTCTGGATGACCGGTACGGTAAAGCTGTCATATCCTCCCGCATCGGCCTAAAGGCTGACGCACACCTATTTGACGAGAATGTTGACCTATTTGTCAAGATTTCTTCTGAGCTCAGAACAACCCCCCTACACTGTATCTTGGTTGACGAAGCGCAGTTCCTGTCGCGAGATCAGGTTAACCAATTAGGTGCAGTAGCAGATTCGTTGGGAATACCGGTCCTATGTTATGGCCTGCGCACTGATTTTCAGGCAAACCTTTTTACGGGCAGCAAGTGGCTTCTCGCACTCGCCGACGAACTGGAAGAACTGAAAACTATCTGCACTTGTGGGCGCAAAGCCACCATGAACCTGCGCATCGACGAAACAGGCATGGCTGTAAACGAGGGGGCATCAATTGAAATTGGCGGCGAGGATCGCTACATTGCGCTTTGCCGTAAACATTTTAATGAAAAAGTAGCCGCGAGCAAAAACGCTTAAATCAGATAATGATTTGTTTGAAAGAACTGTCGCGCGCGCCCTTAGGCAGCACGTTTCACTTCTGCAATTTTTGCAGCAGCATTACGCCGCCGTTTGTTGCCCTGCCACGGCCAAAACCGGAAATACAGCAAGATAACACCCGTGAACATAAACAGGGTCGCTGAAATAGATGCCGTAATAATCAGCCAATTGTTGATATCTGACCGCTCATCAAAATCGAGAATATGCAGCATCCAAAAGAAATCGAAAAAGCGCCAATAGTCATTGCGGCGTGTCACTACGCGRTAGTTTTTCGGCGAAACATAGATAATTGTGCCGTCTGGGTCGTCCAGCTTTACCTGCCAAACAGGCAATTCGCGGCGAAAATCACCGGGCTCGTCGATGAGAAGTTCGGCGGATATGGCCTTCGCATAGCCGCTTGCGTCCCCGGCTTCTGCGCCCCGCCAGAAAAAATCTGCTTCAGCAACTTCTGTTACCAGCGCTTTGGCGTCAGGCGAGAACACCGCTGATGGATTGGTTAAGCTCCGCACTTCAACACGGCCACTTAGGCTGCGCACTTCAGCATATTCGCCGTTGCCTATACGTATACCGCGCACTGAGGCGACATTGTCCCAACCGACACTCTTTACAATGTCAGTGATTTGGTCTGCCGACATCACGACAGAGGATTGCTTAGCAGTACTAAGTTCACCGCGCACGAGATCGAGCGGCAATACTGTCATAACGGTGCCACCTACCGTCCAGAACAAAAACTGGATGCCAATAACAAGGCCCACCCAGTTGTGCAGCTTAAGTGTTGTTTTGCGCATAGCCCCCGCCAGCTTGATCATACTAAGAACTGGCCGGACACTAGCAAATGGTGTGCGGTTTTGAAAGTAAAATAGGGGCAGCACCTCAAAAAGCTTGCCGCATCACATAACTGGCCGTTCACCATTACGTGCATGGATCATTGAGCCCTGTACAATCCGCTCAGCATACCCAAAATAGGTTTTCACCTGCACTTTCACGGTAAAACCACATGCTCGAGGCAGAAAGACATTGATAAAATATGCATAAACCCCGAGTTTTGATCCTGGGTCTAGCCACTATTTGCACGGTCATTTTAGCATTGCTAGCACCTGTGCATGCCACAGACGACGAGCCACCTTTTAGAGAATATTTGAACAAACGCACCTCGCCTGGCGAAAACTTTTTCAAATACGCAACGGGTAATTGGCCCGTAAAAATTGGGCGACGCCCCGTGTTCGAAGGCGCTGACAGCCTTGCTGAACTGGGCGTTTTAAACTCGGAAAAGCTGGACAAAACGCTTAAGCGCATCCGGAGAAGCGGCTCAGAACCCACAAGCCGCCTAATCCGCACCTTCATGCAAAGCGTTGAAAACACCGAGGCAATTCAAGCGGCAGACCTCGCGCCGCTCAAAAGCAAATTGGCGGAGATTGATGACGCTGACACGTTCGCTGCCCTTATGATTGCCTCAGCAGACCCTTCTTACGGTTTATACGGCCCGTTTGTCCACGCGGTCCAGCCCAGCAGGACAGACCCTAACAAATACTCTGTATACGTCGCTACATACGGGTTTTCTTTGCCGCAGCAAGTCTATTTCTCAAACTCTGGCAAAGCCAAATCCATTAGAATTGCTCATGAGACYTTGCTGACATTCCTGCTGCAGCAAATCGGCGAACCACAAGCCAGAGGCCTTGCACGTCATGTGTTGACGCTGGAAGRAAATCTCGCGCGTTTGCTGGTCGTTGACACAGAAGGCAGTGGCCGCAGCCTTACCGTCACCACAGTGGAAGCACTGGCGGCTGAGAGCCCCGTTTTGCCGTGGGCCGAGTTTTTCAAAGTAGCGGGGCTACCGTCTGCTGGCCCCATCACGGTTGTAGGGCAAAAGCGCTTTGCAGGCCTCAACCAATTGGCTGAAGACACTGCTCTCCTAGTGTGGAAGGCCTATTATAAAACCCAGCTGTTAATCACAAACAAAGCCTATCTTCCGTCCCGCATCGAACATGCTTCTATAGTGGCGGAGAGGGCTTATACCGGCGAAGACATGCCCCAGCCCACACCTGCACAAAAAACTAAAATTGAGGCCAGCCAATGGTTCAATGACTATATCGGGCACCGCTTTGCCGCTGACCATGTAACAGCAGCCACCCGCGCCGAAATCACTGAGATGACTACCGCCATTAAAGCTGCCTTCAAGGTGCGCATTCAGTCTTCAAGCATTTTCACTGCTGAGACCCGGGCGTTCGCCCTCAAGAAGCTGGACGCCATGCGGGCGGAGATCGCCGAGCCCTCACAGCCTCTGGATTACAGTGGGCTGTCGCTGGTACCTTCTGACCTATTCGGAAACATTATGAAGTTACGGCTAAGAGACAGGGCGCACGACGCGGAGACCCTAAAGAACGGTATGGGAGGCTATGTGCGCTGGAATTCGGCAGCCTATACGACCAACGCCCTTTATAGCCCCAACCAAAACGCCATCTTACTCCCTGCAGGCTTCATGCAAACACCGCTATTTTATCCAGGGGCGGATGATGCCTATAATTACGGAAGTTTCGGCACCATCATCGGGCACGAAATCGCACACGCCTTTGATGATCGCGGTCGTCATTTCGGGGCAGACGGCACACAGGAGGACTGGTGGAAAGCGGAAGACATCAAGAAGTTTAATGCCTTGTCAGATGCCCTGGTAAACCAGTATGAGGCCTACGCAAAACGCACTGGCACCACCACCAACGCCCGGCGTACACTGGGCGAAAACATCGCCGACATTATAGGCATTCAAATCGCTTACGATGCCTATATGGCCAACCGCCCTGAAGGCGCWGAAGYSYTGGTGAACGGWTTCACCGAACAGCARCGYTTCTACCTKGGCTTAGCCCAGAAACGCCGTGCCCCCACCAGAAGCGA
>JAESRJ010000030.1 GCA_016764715.1 Kordiimonadaceae bacterium
CAAGCGCGGCGATTCCTGCCAGTAACAAGCCGCTATCAGCGACACCAATCTCTTCAAGATGTGCATCCATCTCGGGCCCCGTTTGGCCGTCTGCGGTTTTAAGGCCCTGCCAACCATCCTTGGTAATGAAAGCAATACCGCTTTTGGAGAAAAAATACGTCACTGGCCTGCCAACGGCGGCGGCAGTAGCGCCGAACATCAGCGCCATATGAATTTTCTCAGGACAGCCGCTAAGCATCAGCAGGGTAAGCGGTTTGCGCGAGGGGCCTTTAGCCATTGTGTTTTCCTTTTTCGCCTGACGCTTTATCTGAACAGCACGGGCAACCCGGGTCTTTTGGCAGACCAATTTTGCGGAACGTCATGCTGAAAGCATCAATCAATAGCATCTTGCCTGCTAGGCCATCCCCAACACCCGTGATTTCTTTAAGAATTTCCAGCGCCTGCATCGAGCCTACAACACCTGCGAGCGCGCCKAGRATWCCGAAATCRGAACARGTRCGCTGRCTRTCRGGGTCTGGCTCTTCMGGCAGRAAACAGCGRTAACACGGCAGGCYYTTGCCTGTTTTTGGRTCGSTSKCRTGYGGCTTGAACGTGGCGATTTGGCCTTCGTACGGGCCAAGCGCTGCAGATACTAAGGTTTTACCCAGCGCAACGCAGGTATCCGACACCAAATGYCGGGTTTTAAAATTATCGGTGCCGTCSGCAATAATATCGTACGCGCCGATCAGCTCGGCGGCGTTATCCGGCGTCAGGCGTTCCTGGACCAAGGCGACCATCACGTCGGGGTTAAGCGCACGGATGGTCTCTGCCGCGCTATCTACCTTCGCTTTGCCAACATCGCCTGTGGTGTGGATGACCTGCCGCTGCAAATTGGAAAGCTCAACCACATCGTCATCAACGATACCAATGGTGCCAACGCCCGCCGCCGCCAGATAGAGCATCAACGGCGCGCCGAGCCCACCAGCGCCGATCACCAGAACCTTGGCRTYGARCAGCGCCATYTGCCCRGCACCRCCAACCTCTTTRAGGATGATATGCCGCGCATAGCGCTCAAGCTGTTCGTCCGTGAAATCCAAAAAACTATCCTGTAAAATCCACCAACGAAAAGCGTCAGCTAAGCGCCAATGTCGTCTTAGTTGCCGAAGAAATCAACAATATTACCCAGCGTGCTAGTCGTGCCTTTGTAAAATTCCGTATAGCTGCAATCGCGGCAGCTTACCGCTGTGAATTTGCGGTTCTGAATATTGAAAAACTTTGAAAAAGTGGAGCCCGTGGTGGTGATATCATCGGTCTCATAGCTGGTGCCGCCACATTTCACACATTTATAACTGCTCATTTTCGCTTCCCCTTCAGTTACTTATTATAAACTTTATGTGGTGACGACTAAGTTGAGTTTCAACTAATGTGCTCTTAGCGCTCACAGACAGCCGCCAAAAAATTCACATCCTAAAACTAACATCCACCATGCGTTGGAGAGAGTATTTGTTCCGAGGCTGATCAACGCAACACCCTTGTTTTTCCAGTAAATAGACGCGGTTACTAGTATGGGTGATACAAAGAAACCTGCGGTCAACAGCCAAGAATAGGATTCTACGCCTAATTGAGAAACCAGAAAATGAAACAGGTAGAATATGACGACATTCAGGGCCGTCGCTACAACAAACAATATGAACTCAGAYAGCTTCTTCATTTAACACCAGTTGAACCAAATCCGCCTTCACCGCGTTCGGTTTTGCCGAGCTCTGCCACTTCAGCCCACTGGCCTTGTGTTACGGGGGCGATGATCATTTGCGCGATGCGCATGCCGCGCTCGATGGTGAAGGGCTCGGTTGATAGGTTCACCAATATCACCTTCACCTCGCCGCGGTAATCGGCGTCGATGGTGCCGGGCGTATTGAGACAGGTTAGTCCAAATTTGGCCGCCAGGCCTGATCTTGGCCGAATTTGAGCTTCATGCCGGTGCGGCAAAGCAATCGCCAACCCGGTTGGGATCATCGCGCGCTCAAGCGACCGGAGTGTAACAGGCTCGCCTTCCGGCAAGGCGGCGTACAGGTCCATACCTGCACTGTCAGACGTTTCGTATTTCGGTAGCGGCAAGCCTTCGCCGTGTGGCAGGCGTTTCACTTCAATCACGACGGTCGCTGACATACTCTTAACTTTCTAAAATTTCGGATATCGTAAGTGCAAGACGCGCCGCCACTTCGGTTTTTGACATACGCGGCCAATCCTCAACGCCAGCATCAGAGATTAGATGCACCTGGTTTTCGTCGCCGCCCATAATTCCCGTTGCTTCAGATACGTCGYTGGCCACAATCAAATCACAGCCCTTGCGCACGCGCTTGGCCGTTGCGTATTCAATTACATTCTGGGTTTCAGCGGCAAAACCGACCACCAGCTGCGGCCGGCCATCAGTACGCGCACAAAGCCCCGCAAGAATATCAGGGTTCTCAGCGAATTGCAGCTCCGGCAGGCCCTCTTTAGTTTTTTTGATTTTCTCAGCACCGCTGTTGGTGACGTGCCAATCAGCCACCGCAGCCACACAAATGGCAACATCCGCTGGCAGCGCATCGTCTACAGCGGCCTTCATGTCGCGTGCGGTTTCCACGTCAATGCGGTTCACACCGATCGGCGTCGGTTCAACGGTTGGCCCAGCCACCAATGTTACCTTGGCACCCAAGTTCGCCAGCGCGCCCGCCACAGCAAACCCTTGTTTGCCGGATGAACGGTTGGCGATATAGCGCACAGGATCAATCGGCTCATGCGTTGGGCCTGCTGTGACAACAATATGTTTGCCGCTTAAGGGCTGCACATGGCCTGAGAAAAACTCTTCCACGGCTTCGACGATATCTGGCACTTCCGCCAAGCGGCCTGCGCCGATCTCGCCGCACGCCAGCATGCCTTCGCCAGGCTGGACAAATAGCACGCCGTCATCGGCCAGTGTTTTGCGGTTACGTGCTGTCGAAGGATGGTCCCACATCTGCGCGTTCATCGCAGGGGCCACCATCACAGGCTTGTCGGTTGCTAGCAGAATTGTTGACGCCAAATCGTTCGCCAGCCCTGCCACCATTTTGGCCATCAGATCCGCCGTTGCAGGCGCAATCACAATCAGATCGGCCTCGCGTGACAGACGGATATGGCCCATTTCGGCCTCGTCTTTCAGCGAAAACAGGTCGGTGTAACATTCATTGTTTGTCAGGCTCGCCACGCTGAGCGGCGTAATAAACTGTGCGCCCCCCGGGGTAAGCACACCGCGCACCGTGGCACCGCGCTCCATTAGTCGCCGCGAAAGGTCCAAAGCTTTATAAGCCGCGACACCGCCGCCGATGATCAATAATATCCGTTTGCCCTGAAGCATAGCTATCCTTTGTCTGCCTAAGCGTGATTTATACGGGCCTTTGCTGCAGCCTGCAATCGAGACTTTATATWTGCCCGTTATGCGCAYYYGAAATATATGGGCTCAATGAACGAACCTTTCTACCCCTTGCCGCGTTTATCCCTCTGTAGCGAAATGCAGTTAATTGGATGCAGTCATTTCGCTATAGCCTTTTGATACGGCTCGACTTTCTCCCGCAAAACACAGCTGTTTTTCGAGAGGTCTCGCTATATCAGACAAATTCAGAGGAGCGGGTAACGATGATTAAGTTTGAAACAATAATTTGTGTAGATGTGCCCATTGCGCAGGCTTGGCACGAAATGGCCCGTATTGACGAGGTTCATCTGTGGGTCGACGCCCTTAAATCAAGCCGGTGTTCGACACCCCATAATCGCGGCCTCGGCGCAGTGCGGGTTTGCGAACTGCGGAACGGCGTGGAAGTAAGCGAAGAGTTTACCCACTGGGATGAAGGTAAGGCCTTTACTTACCGGGCCACTGGCAAAGGCATGCCGGGCATGAAATGGGCTGAGAACCGCTGGACCTTCGAGGCCAAGGGCGAGCAAACCCTGATCCGTTCAAACGCAACGCTAGCTATGCGTTGGGGCATGGTAGGTCGCCTGATCGAACCGCTCATATGGCTGATGATCAAACGCGACATGCCTAATATCGGTGCGTCTTTGAAATATTTTGTTGAAAACGGCAACGCCTTTGACGGCAAAACCAAAAGCCTGCCCCGCGCGCCAAGCTTTTGCTAACATCGACCAGCGCAACACGATGAAGCCAGAGACGTGAGGCGAGCACTAATGAAAACAAGCGATATCTCAAACCTTGGCAAAATCCCGAAACGTTTTCAAAAACAGCTCGGGTGGTTTTGCCATAAAATAATACCCTACGCCCTCCATTCGCGTAACGGGMGCGTTTGGRAACAGAGTGCGCCAACGGGCCAGAAACTGGTCCTCGGCTACGTACTCGGGAAACAACCCGCCCCCTTCCGTCGCCCATATAAGGGCCACAGGTTTGTCCGCCAGCTTTGCAATGCCTCGCTCGACATCTGCAAAGTAGCCCTTGGCGTTGGTCAATTGCCCAGCAAGTGTAGCCATGGGTTTCAAATCTGCCGCCCTTGGGTAAGGCGCAATGCAGGCTTCCCAAACACCGGATTCTTCCAGGGCCCAGCGTGGCTCAAAATTCCATTTTTCTTTATGAAACAGCAGCGCTTTCAACACACGTGTCGAGAGCGGCGCGAGCGCTGACCAAATTCTGGTCGCGCGGTACTGGTGGTTTGACCATGCCCATGTGTTGGCAATCAGAAACTTTGAAAACAATTCTGGCCGCCGCCCCGCAACGCCAAAACCAATTGGGCCACCATGATCGTACGCAAGGAAGGTAATATCTTTCAGATCAAGCGCATCCAGGGTTTGTTCAACAGCTTTACTCTGCTCAGCATATGTATAACGCGTTTTACCCATGCCCAGCTGATGCGGTTTGCCGCTCATGCCCATACCCGGCAAATCAATAGCTATGCATCGGAAGTCACGCCGCAGCTCTTTGATCAGATTACGATATGAGAAGCTCCACATAAAATTACCGTGCAAAAGCAGCAGYGTMGGGCCTTGCCCCTCATCCAGATAGTGGATGGGCACGCCGCCTATTTCAATCCAGTTAGACTTGAACGGATACAGGCTTTCGGCCACGCCGAAGGGGCGTTTGGTAGCTTGTTTGTGCATAACTCAGCTCCAATCCAAACCTTGCCAAGCAAACAAAGAGATTATTCGAGACCTATTCTAAATAGCTATGCCTCTAACGAAATTTGTCAATCTGCACTGACTTCTTAGAACACTAATATTTTCAGTATGGCAGCCCCTGTCACCAGCCCAAGAGCGAAGGGCCATAAGCGCTGCTGCTTGATCACAACCGGCGCGGCTTGGCTTTCGGCAGGTTTGTCACCCTCGTTTTCGATCCATTTATCGATCAGGGAAGGCAGGCGTTCCAGCAGACGCGGGATCTGGTTGATGGCTTCTGCCAGCTGTRCWTCTGGGGACAGGTTTTCCCTGATCCAGTGCTCGATCACTGGCTCGCTTATTTTCCACATGTTGGCTTGCGGGTTAAGATGAAGGGCCATGCCTTCAGCCATCACCATTGTACGCTGAAGCAGCAGCAGCTGCGGCTGGGTTTCCATTTTGAAGCGGGCAGTCGTGGCAAAAAGCTGCGCCAGCAATTTGCCCGCGGACACTTCTTCTATCGGCAGGTCCATAATCGGATCAGCAATTGACCTGAGCGCCTGCGCAAATTCTTCTAGGCTTTCGCCGCGCGGAATATAGCCAGCGTCAAAATGAATTTCCGCAACCCGCCTATAATTGCGGCGGATAAAACCAAACAGTATTTCAGCCAGAAAGCGGCTCTCACGCTTGGAAAGCCGCCCCATGATGCCGAAATCAACGGCCACGACGRTGCCGTTAGCTTCGACGATCAAATTGCCCTGATGTAGATCAGCRTGGAAAAACCCGTCCCGTAGCGCCTGCGTYAGRAARGCGTGYACWACGGTTTCRCCGAGCTTGGGCAGGTCGTGCCCCGCAGCCGCTAGCTTGTCTTTATCCACTAGCCGAATGCCGTCCACCCATTCGATGGTCAGTACCCGGCGCGCTGTCAGGTCCCATTCAACGGCCGGTATTCTATAACCCSGCTGGCCAACCATATTATCYGAAAGYTCRGCRGCRGCSGCKGCTTCAAGCCGMAGRTCCATTTCSCGCAKGACAGTTTCGCGGACTTTYTCAACAATYTTCARCGGCTTCAGRCGRCGYGCTTCATCACTGTGTYTTTCWGCMASAGTGGCYARCCAATCAAAMAGRTCMACATCGCGGAGAAASCGYTTTTCAATATCAGGCCGCAAGATTTTCACCGCAACCTTATTCCCATCTTTGGTCACCGCCTGGTGTACCTGCGCAATCGATGCTGCTGCAATTGCCACTTCATCGAAAGAGGAAAAATGATCCTCAAGCTTTCCGCCAAGCTCGGCTTCAATCGTGGCTCTAGCCTCGCTAAAGGCAAAAGGTGGCAAACTGTCCTGCAGCGTAATCAGGCCTTCAGCTATTGGCCGCCCAACCAGGTCAGGGCGGGTGGCAAGCGTTTGGCCGAGCTTGATATAAGCGGGGCCCATGCCTGCCAGCGCAAGTGCCAGCCGTTCGCCGTCTGCGTCCGGCAGTTTAATCTTGCGGGGAATATAGAAGGTAAAAGCTCGCMGTAAGCGAGGGGCCCAGTCGGGAATATCGGCAATGCGCTCAAGCGCCCGAATGGCCCCGTACCGGCGCAAGCCGTACGCCAGGAAATAAAGCTGCGTTAGATGTTTGAAAARCTTGAACAAAATTAGATCCGCGTTCCGCTGTGAAGGGCTGCAACACCTGTTGTCATCGTGCGGTAGCTTGTACGCGAAAAGCCCGCAGCTTTGATCATCGCTTCGAATTTTTTGGGTGCAGGAAAGCGGCGAATCGAYTCGACCARATACTGATAACTATCCCTATCGTTCGATACCATCTCGCCCATTTTGGGGATAACGTTGAAACTGATAGCATCATAGGTTTTTTGTAGGATAGGTACGACCTCAGGGCTGAACTCTAAACACAGGAATTTCCCGCCAGGTTTTAGCACCCTAAATGCTTCTGTCAGGGCGTCTTCAATCACCGTTACGTTGCGAATTCCAAAGGCAATTGTATAGGCGTCCATCGACCGATCCTCGAACGGCAATTTCATCGCGTCGCCGCAAACAAATTCCGCCCGCTCGCTGTAACCCGCTTTTTCAGCCCGGTCTTTGCCAACGCGCAGCATTTCAGCGTTAATGTCACACACCGTCACATGACCTGTCGCTGTTGCGTCAAGAAACCGAAAGGCGATATCGCCCGTTCCGCCCGCTACATCCAACAGTTTCATGCCCTTACGCGGGTTGAGGCTGTCAATCAGCGAGTTTTTCCATATCCGGTGAACGCCTGCCGTCATCACATCGTTCATCAGATCGTAATCGCCTGCGACCTTATCAAACACACCTTTAACCATGCCTGCTTTTTCGCTCTCATCTACCGTCTGATAGCCGAAATGCGTTTTCGCAGCGTCGCCGCTCTGTGTTTCTTTGGCGCTTGACATGATGGCGCTTTACCTTGTCATTTAAGTATAGTTTACAGGAGGCTACGGTGCCTCGCTATTTGGCCGGACCATAGCCGACGGGCTTTCACCTTACCAGCGCCTTTAAACATTTGAACGGATCCGCGACAATATGCCCGAACTGCCTGAAGTAGAAACTGTCCGCCGCGGGCTTGCCCCAGTACTCGAGGGTGCAACGATCAAGCGCGCAATTACGCGTCGAGCCGGGCTTCGCTTTCCCTTCCCTGAAGACTTTTCTGAAAGACTGGAAGGCAACACGGTTATTCGGCTGATMAGGCGGTCCAAATATATCCTGATGGAATGCGCCGACGGGCTGATATTATTGATGCATCTGGGCATGTCAGGACGGGTCACTATATATAAAGACGGAAATGAGCCCGAAATTGGCAAACATGACCATGTCAGCCTGATCACTGAGAAGGGCGACCACATCGTCTATACCGACCCCCGCCGGTTTGGCATTATCACTTTCACCAGCGTTGATGAGGCCGACGACCACCCCCTACTTAAAAACATTGGCCCCGAGCCTCTTGGAAACGCCTTCAAWACCGGGGTGCTCGACGCCGGGCTCAAGGGCAAGAAATCATCGATCAAAGCGGCGCTTTTAGACCAAAAACTGGTCGCTGGGCTCGGCAACATTTATGTGTGCGAGGTGCTGTGGCGGGCAGGCATTAATCCAACACGTACTGCGGGATCAGTTAAAGGCAAGCGTGCAGCCACSCTCGTCCCCATTATTCGCGATGTACTGACRGAAGCCATYGCTGCAGGTGGSTCCACYCTTAAAGACTATGCSCAAGTAGACGGCGAGCTCGGATACTTCCAGCATAGCTTCAAAGTGTACGGGCAAGAAGGCGAGGCCTGCGGTCATGATAGCTGTAGCGGTACGGTTGAGCGTATTGTACAGTCTGGTAGGTCGACATTCTTTTGCCCTAAATGCCAACGATAACTTTTAGGGATGGATTTCGGGGAGATATCTGGTGAGACATTTTRAAGTAACAACGGTTGTAGCAAGCATTWTAGCTGCTGCTAYATCTTTRYCGGCKGCCGAACCCTTCATCGAAGGATTCCCGGATGTRCCACTACTTGAGGGCCTTCAGGAAATAGAGAGCGAGCGAATCGTCTTTGACACGCCAAGCGGTACCGTTGCGGAAACAATACTCGCATCCGAATCGCCTGCGGCGGGCTATATTGCYAGCTACGCCGCCAGCCTCCCGTCTTTTGGCTGGACATGTGAACGGCAAGAATTAGTCCTCCGCTGCAAGCGTGACAACAACAGCCTTATATTCAAGGTTTCGAATCCAAAGGCAAAAAACGGACGCATTATCTTGCGGCTGGAACCAAAAAAATAACCAGATATAGGCTGTCAGCTTCGTCTCACCACAAAGTGCTTTGCAAATGGCTTTAGGGCAAGTAGGAGTCTCCTCTTAAGGCGGACCAATAAGAAGGCTCTCTAATGACTTTTGAAACGATCCTGCTCGACAAGCAAGACGGTGTGGGACTTATCACATTGAACCGACCGGAGGCGCTTAACGCGCTAAACCGGAAACTGCTAAGCGAGCTTGGGGATGCGTTACTCTCCCTAGACCATGATGATGAGATCGGTGCGATTATCATCACTGGCAGCGAAAAAGCTTTTGCGGCAGGTGCTGACATTAAGGAAATGTCKGAGCTTACCTATGCAGAAGTCCTCAAAGAGGACAAATTTGCACAAATCAATGATGTTTTTGCAAAAGTACGCAAACCTGTGATTGCTGCTGTGTCTGGATATGCTCTTGGTGGTGGTTGCGAAATTGCTATGGCGTGCGACTTTATTGTCGCGGCAGAAAACGCAAAGTTTGGCCAGCCGGAAATCAAACTAGGCACTATTCCTGGCATTGGTGGCTCACAGCGCCTGACACGCCTTGTCGGTAAATCAAAAGCAATGGATATGATTTTAACCGGCAGGATGATGGACTCAGAAGAAGCTGAACGTTCTGGCCTTATAAGCCGCATCGTGCCAACTGAAGATCTGATAGAAAGCGTGATSAAAATCGCCGCAACTATCGCTGAGCTTTCGATGCCGTCAGTTTCGCTGGCAAAGGAAGTTACGAATCGCGCGCTTGAAACAACGCTTAGTGAAGGCCTGCTGTTCGAACGCAGGGTTTTCCACTCGCTTTTTGCTACTGACGACCAAAAAGAAGGTATGAATGCCTTCATTGAAAAACGGCAGCCGCAGTTCAAGAACAAGTAACTAGACGCGCTGAATCTGTAACCTSCAGTTTTTGGCGCTTTAAGACACTTGACCAAMGGCAAATTGAGGGTTATAGACCCACCTCGAATTACATAGTCTTTGCGACACACCAGATAACTGGCCGCGAMGACAGANATAAAGAAACAGGCAAGTGCGCCAGTCACCAGTGAAATCACCGAGTGACAYAAGCAGGCGCCAGCTGATGAAGGTTAWAKAAGAACATGGCAAATACTGCTCAATCAAAGAAACGCATCCGCCGCAACGACCGYCGCGCAGAGATTAACAAATCCCGCGTGAGCCGTATYCGTACTTTCATCCGCAAGGTTGAAGACGCGATCACGTCMGGCGAAAAAWCAACKGCTACAGACGCACTGAAGGCTGCTGAGCCAGAAATCATGCGCGGCGTTAGCAAAGGCGTTATCAAGATGAAAACTGCATCTCGCAAAGTTTCTCGTCTTTCTAAAAGCGTTAAAGCGCTCGCATAACATTTGGTGCCGATYCGGCAGCCAAAAYGTGTAAAGTTTGATTAAGCTGTTCATTATTTTGAACGGCTTTTTTAATATCCTGACTCTTAGACCAGAACAAAAAGGGCACGAGAAAAGGTTCATTTTTCGTCAAATCAACATCTGGTAGTAGCCTCCGATTCACGCCATAGCCGTTTCAACAATCTAACTGTCAAGTGATAGATTCAGTTGCTGGCCCCATGGCCCCCATGTATCTTCTCCAGTGACTGCGGCGAGCCTTTTAAGGCAGCCAGTCATCTCGGCGGGGGAAGCTGCTCGACAATTTTCGAGCACGGGGCATTTGTCGAGATCACATCGCCGCTTTGGTACAAGAAAATAGGTTAAACGCGGTAAAATAGGGACCGCGTTACGCGCACATTTGTGTAAAATCCGGCGAGTTGCCGAAAGCAATGCTAGTGAAGCCCGCTGTGAGCAATCATAGCGAGACATGTATAGAGGAAATGGGCTTGATGGCTGAYAAGGAGTGGGAMAAGATGGGGGCAATCGGGGGCGTTTTACCTCAGCTCGATACTGATTCTGGGCACGATCAGTGGGCAAGGGTTTGCACAAAATTCAAAAAAGAGTTTGGCCAACAGGCTTACGCGACTTGGCTCGGCCAATTGGGCTACAAAGGGGTTGAAACCAATACGGTTGAGCTTACTGCCCCCACCAAATTTGTGCGGGACTGGATCCAGCGCCACTAYGCGCCGCGCATCCAGGACTATTTCCGCGCTGAAGACCCATCAATCACTAATTTGGCGATCCGGCTTTCGGCAAGGAAGCCAATTCAGCGACCTTCCGGCAGCGGCACGTCCCTCGCAAAGGGCGAAGCGACCGCGCCGACAATAATCTCACCGCTTAATGATGGCGGCCGCCTAGACCCTAAATATACTTTTGATAGCTTTGTTGTCGGGAAGTCTAACGAGTTAGCTTATGCGGCTGCCAAACGCATTGCTGAATCTAATGATGTTACCTTCAACCCTCTTTTCCTTCACGGTGGTGTTGGCTTRGGCAAGACCCATTTGATGCACGCTATTGCATGGGAATCGAAGCGCGTTAACCCGCAAAAACGCATCGCCTACATATCCGCCGAAAAATTCATGTTTGAGTTTATTTCTGCATTGCGCTTTAAAGATACGCATGCCTTCAAGAAGAAATTTCGTAATGTCGATCTATTGATGGTTGATGACGTACAGTTCATCGCCAACAAAGGCAGTACCCAGGAAGAGTTTTTCCACACTTTCAACGCGCTGATCGATAACCGATGCCAAGTTGTCATCACAGCAGACCGCTCACCGACCGACCTTGAAGGCATCGAAGACCGGATCATTTCGCGCCTTGGCTGGGGCTTAGTGGCTGATATTCATCCAACAGACTATGAGCTGCGCCTTGGTATCCTGCAATCAAAAGCCGAGCAGTCCACAGACGTTATCGTACCGGCGGATGTGATGGAGTTCCTCGCGCGCCGTATTACCTCTAACGTTCGAGAGCTTGAAGGCGCCTTGAACCGCGTTATGGCCTATGCAACACTGGTTGGCCGGCCGATCACCATGGATATGACCCGCGACGTGCTRCAGGATCTTATTCGCGCCAACGACCGCAAAGTAACCATCGACGAGATCCAGCGCACAGTAGCTGACTATTTCAACCTGCGCCTTGCCGAAATGCTTTCTCAGCGGCGTGCGCGTAGCATCTCTCGACCGCGTCAGGTGGCGATGTATCTGTCAAAGCAACTYACGAGCCGCAGCCTRCCMGAAATTGGCCGYCGTTTTGGTGGCAGAGACCACACCACGGTTATGCACGGCGTGCGAAAAATCGAAGATTTACGCAAAGACGATAGCCAGCTGGACGAAGACATCACTCGGCTTTCTCGGCTTCTGGAAGGGTAAGTTTTCACCTTAAACTAGGGCTGAAGAATCGTTCATACGACTCGGTACGAATCACAGCACCAAAAACCGGTAAAAAAACTCGGTTTTTGGTGCTTTTTAGTTTGGTTTAGTTGCGAAAATCGCTATTGTTCTTTCTGAAAGAACACTTGCTAATTTTTGGCGTTTTTAGTGGTTGGTTTTCACCCTATCGGGACCGATCCAAATTCAGCCAAAACCAGCGAGTGGAGCATTAGGCAATAGGCAGTCAGACAAGAAGAAGTAATCCATGAAAGTTACGATCGAACGCAATAGCCTTCTCAAGACACTCGGTCACGTACAATCCGTTGTGGAACGCCGGAATACTATTCCGATCCTGTCCAACGTGATGATCGAAGCGGCAGGCGACACTGTTTCCTTAACCGCAACGGATCTTGATATCGCAATYATTGAGAAAACCGGTGCAAATGTAATTCAACCTGGGTCAACCACAGTGCCCGCACAAACATTGTTCGATATTGTGCGGAAGTTGCCTGACGGATCTGAAGTTGAAATTACACTCGAAGAAAACGAGCGCCTCGTTGTRAARGCCGGYMGKTCMCGCTTCACSCTTGCCTGTCTMGACGGCGCYGATTTCCCGGTAATGAGCGAAAGCGACATGCCGCACAGCTTCGAGATGGCTGCAGAAGAATTAAAGCGTTTGATCGACAAGGCCCGCTTTGCGATCTCCACAGAGGAAACACGCTATTACCTTAACGGCATCTATCTGCATGTAGCTAACTCTGAGGATGGCTCCACACTGCGTGCGGTGGCCACTGACGGCCACAGGCTTGCGCAAGTGGAACAGGATGTGCCGGAAGGGGCATCTGGCATGCCAGGCATTATCATTCCGCGAAAGACTGTTGGCGAAGTTCGTAAATTGATTGATGAAGTTGACGGTACCGTTTCTATTTCGCTTTCCGATACGAAAATCCGCTTTGGGTTTGCGGGCGCTGTGATTACCTCTAAGCTGATCGATGGCACYTTCCCTGATTACAGYCGCGTTATCCCACAAGGCAATGACAAGCTGCTGGAAATGGATGTTAAATTATTCGCCGAATCGGTTGATCGGGTGTCCACCATTAGTTCCGACAAAACACGGTCGGTTAARCTCTCGCTCGGCGAAGACCTTCTGACATTATCCGTTAACAGTCCGGACAGCGGTACTGCTACGGAAGAAATTTCGGCGTCTTACTCTTCGGATAATTTTGAAATCGGGTTCAATAGCCGGTACCTTCTGGATATTCTTTCGCAGATCGAAGGCGAAACTGTGCAAGTTATGCTGTCTGATCCGTCCTCTCCGACGGTGCTTCAGGATATGCTCGACGAAGCGGCGCTTTATGTTTTGATGCCGATGCGCGTTTAAGCGGATTGGCACTGATTTTGGCTTYTAGTTCAAAAATAATGCGGCGATCAGTTGCATGTAAACACAGCAGAAAGCTCGGTCATGGCCAACGCTAGTTTACGGCCAGTAGCAATACCAGCAGAAGGTGTTTTTGTCTCAAAACTCACGCTCACTGCTTTTCGTTGTTACGAACGTACGGTGATTGCGCCAACMTGTGAACGGCCAATTGTAGTGTTAACTGGGCCAAACGGCGCTGGCAAAACCAACGTTCTTGAAGCGCTCAGTTATTTGGCACCCGGGCGCGGTATGCGACGAGCAGCCTTAAGCGAAGTGGCGCGGCAAACCACTAACGGGGCCGCAGACGCAAGCTGGGCGGTAGCTGCGACGCTAAAAATTGGTGACGAGCTTGTAAAAATTGGCACAGGCATTGAAGCAGCTACAGCGGGCATTGAAGGCGACAGCAACGGTAAAAGAATTGTCCGGATTGATGGCTTAACCGCTGCGAACAGTAATACGCTTGGTGAACGCTGGTCGGTTGGCTGGATTACACCACAGATGGACCGGTTATTTCTTGAGGGCCCATCATCAAGGCGGCGGTTCTTGGACCGCATGGTTCTGGGGTTGTTTCCCGATCACAGCCGTCAGGTTGGATCGTACGAGCGCGTGATGCGCGAACGGAACCGGTTGCTGGCTGACAAAGGCGCCGCTGCAGACCCGGCGTGGCTTTCAGCGCTCGAGACGCGCATGGCAGAACACGGTGTTGCTGTTGCAATGGCGCGGCTGGAATTTGCGGGCCAATTGGCTGGGCAACTTGCGGAAGCAGAAGAAGGCCCGTTTCCAAAGGCTGAGCTRGCCATTGACGGYTGGCTTGAGGGGTTGCTTGCTGGCGGCGATGCGGCCGTTGAAGTTGAGCAGGCGTTTCGGGACAAGCTACGCGCTAACCGAAACGGTGAGGACAGAAAAGGACGCGCAAGCGTAGGCGTACACAAGACAGATCTTGTGGTGACCCACGCACCGAAGGCGATGCGAGCAGATTTATGCTCAACCGGGGAGCAAAAAGCGCTCCTTGTTGCTTTGGTGCTGGCAAATGCCCGCTTGCAAACGGCACTCAACGGCAAGGCGCCGCTGATGCTGATGGATGAAGTCGCTGCCCACCTTGATGTGGACCGGCGACAGGCACTTTTTGATGCGCTTGCCACGCTCGGMAGCCAATGTTGGCTAACCGGCACAGACAAAAGCCTTTTCGAAGGCCTAGTGGGCAAGGCAGAATTTTTTGATGTGTCTGACGGCGTGGTTACGCCAGCGGACAAGTAGAGGGAAGGATCCCAGACCCTGATAGGGCTGGGATGACAGTGACGATATGACAGATACACAAGCGATAGACAAAGCTGCAGAAGAATACGGYGCCGATTCGATTAAGGTCCTCAAAGGACTGGACGCCGTGCGGAAACGCCCGGGCATGTATATCGGCGATACCGAAGACGGCTCAGGCCTACACCACATGATCTTTGAGGTTTCCGATAATGCTATCGATGAAGCGCTCGCAGGTCACTGTGATCTTGTCACTGTAACCCTTAACCCAGACGGCAGCTGCGCTGTAACTGATAACGGCCGCGGTATTCCGGTGGATATCCATGCGGAAGAAGGCGTTTCAGCCGCGCAGGTGATCATGACCCAGCTACACGCTGGCGGTAAATTTGACCAAAATAGCTACAAAGTATCCGGCGGGCTACACGGTGTGGGCGTGTCTGTGGTGAATGCCTTGTCTGAATGGCTTGAGCTTCGCATCTGGAGAAACGGCAAAGAACATTTCATGCGCTTTGAAAAAGGCGAACCTGTCGGTGACCTTGAAATTGTTGGTGAAGCAGACGGAAAAAAAGGCACTGAAGTCACCTTCCTGCCGTCGCTTGATACGTTCAAATTCATTGAATTTGATTTTGCCAAGCTCATCCACCGCTACCGCGAATTGGCTTTCCTGAATTCGGGGGTTCATATCCACTTGAAAGATAACCGCCACGCGGATGTTGAGGATGTTGATCTGTTTTATGAAGGCGGCGTAACAGCGTTTGTAAAATATCTTGACCGCAACAAGATCAGCCAAACTGGCGAACCTATTACCATCACAGGTGAAAAAGATGGTGTCCAAGTTGAGATTTCACTCCAGTGGAATGACAGCTACCACGAAAATGTATTGTGCTTCACCAACAACATTCCGCAGCGGGACGGCGGCACGCACTTGGCRGCTTTCCGGGCATCSTTAACCCGTACGATTAATAGCTATGTCAATGAAAGCGGCTTGGCGAAGAAGAGCAAAATCAGCCTGGCAGGAGACGATTCGCGCGAGGGCTTAACRGCTGTGGTGTCGGTAAAAGCACCTGACCCGAAGTTCTCAAGCCAAACAAAGGATAAGCTTGTCTCAAGTGAGATCCGGCCTGCCGTCGAAGGCTTGGTGAGCGAAAAACTGGGCGAATGGTTCGGCGAACACCCGAGCGAAGCGCGAGCGATCGTGATGAAAATTATTGATGCAGCCTCAGCCCGCGAAGCTGCCCGTAAAGCACGCGATCTAACCCGCCGCAAAGGTGTACTTGATATTGCCTCCCTGCCCGGAAAACTAGCTGATTGTCAGGAACGCGATGCTTCTAAAGCCGAAATTTTCATTGTGGAAGGGGACAGTGCKGGCGGRTCTGCCAAACAGGGCCGYGACCGTAAAAACCAAGCYATTCTGCCRCTGCGSGGTAAAATCCTCAATGTRGARCGCGCSCGKTTWGACCGYATGCTCGGCAGCCAGGAAATTGGCACRCTGATCACMGCSCTYGGYACYGGCATTGGCCGCGAAGATTTYGATATYGAAAARYTGCGCTACCACAAGATTGTCATCATGAC
>JAESRJ010000173.1 GCA_016764715.1 Kordiimonadaceae bacterium
GCTGTGACATTCCTTCTCATTGACCCATGAAAAGCAGGCAATTTCTTGATAATGTTTTAATCCAAAACACTTCATTCCAGGATTATTAAAACATTTCATTTGAGCTTCAAGATTGGACATGCCATACAAAAAAAGCCCCGCAAATCGCTGCAAGGCCTTTTGAAAATAATAACCGTAAGCGGTGATATTTAAGAAGCTGGTCCTGCCGCTTTCTGAAACTCTTCCCGCGCATGAATGAACTGGTTCAGGGATTTCTCCACATACATCATAACTTCATCCACATAGCCGTCTGTAGACGCCGACCAAACCCGGTTGATATAACGCTCACCCGCCGCGAAACTGGACATGATGTCAGCGTATGCCTTCAGGCCGTACAGATGCTTCATGGTATCCCGCGCGTCAGCGAACTTGATCAAGTCATCCCTGAACAGCTCGTCGATCTGAAAACGCATTTCGTATGTCGGCACTTTGTCCTTACGGCCATCAAGGGCGGTCAGGTTGGTCACGATATTATCGAGACTTTTTTCCAGGTCCGCCTTGTTCGCGGCCACAAAGCTATCATCTTTAGCGGCAATTGCCTCTTCGCGCTTCGATATATACACCCCAATGGCCCCAACAAACACAACGGGCAGAAACGTCACCCAATCGATTGTTGTCGGGTCTAGAGAAGCGAGGAAAGCACCACTAAGAAAAGCGAGCGCTACAAGTAATTTTGCTAATTTCTGCATATTCTATCTCCCCTTAACCAAACGAACTTGAGCTTAACTCTGCCCAGTTAATTTTGGCCATCGCGATCCCCACACCAACCAAAGCCTCGCCAACAATAAAGCCTGCGGCGATTGGGATACCTGAACTTTCTGACCAAACCTTACCTTTTTTGCGGTCGGAAATCTCCCGCAGCAACGTGCCTAAGGAATAGGTCAAAACGATATTGAACGGCAGGTAGAAGCCCAGCCCCACCGTAATTCCGAGCCCGCCTTGCAGCGCCGTAAGCAAACCGCCAAGCAAGGCACCGCCCATATATTTCTCAGTTGGTACGYCTCCGCCCGTTATACCYTTAACAAGCGAGGCGAGCGCTTCACCTTGCGGTGCCGGTAGATCCGCAGATCCAAATTCGTAACTTTCTGCGAGTACAAAAATCAGGCCGATAATCAAGATTGGCCCAAGCCATGCGCCGAGAAATTGGCCAATTTGCTGCAACCGCGGTGTAGCGCCCACCAAATAGCCGGTTTTCAGATCAAGCATAAGGTCAGTGGCTTGGCTCATCGCTACACAGGTTGCTGCACCCACGGTGATCGCCGCAATGATAGCTGGTCCCGTATCCATGCCTCCGAAACTCTGCGTAATAATGATCAAGACAGTCACTGCAATAAGGGTCATGCCTGAAAGCGGTGACCAGTTGGTTCGGCCAATAGCCTCAGAAAGAATAATTCCCGCMRWMCAGRYCNCMMASAGYNCCGAAAGCCGCCATCATCAGGCCGCGCACAATACCAACTTCTTCTGCCGACGTCACCGCCATAACAGTGAGCAACACCGCTGCACCGCCAATCGCGAAATACAGCATTTTAATTGGCATTTCATCGCGAGATATTGCGCTGTCTTTTTTCGCAGCTGACTGCATCGAGGTGACGGCAGATTTAATAAGGGGGAAGGCAAAAAACACGCCGACAACTGCACCGCCGATAAGCATACCAATGCCCGAGGGCCGGAACAGCATAGTGCGGAGCAAGCCAGGGTCGGTCACTGTCACTCCTTCAACAACAGGAAGGAAACCGGTGAGATCAAGCAGAGGAGCCAGAATCCAATAGCAAACATAGCCGCCAATGATGAAAGCGAATCCACCTCGCCCGGCGATAAAGCCGACGCCAATCRTAAGGAGGGACAAATACCAAACGCCGTTCAAATAGGGCGGCAGCACTTCGCTACCGACTACACCGTTGATCCAGCCGAACAGGTCAAAATTTGAAGACGCCCCGGTTAAGTCAATCACAGCAGCAATAACCGCAGCAGCCAAACCGGCGCCGACAAGGAGCAAAGCTTTTTGAATACCAGCGCCTGGCGATTTAAGAATAGACGCAACCGCCACCCCGCCTGGATAGGTAAACCGCTCAAAATCAATCATCTGTTTGCGGAGCGGAATAATAAAGGCAATGCCGAGAAAAGCGCCGGCTATAGCGCCGAACGTCAGCACATAGGGATTAAATTCGTATCCGTACCCAAGAATAAAGATCGCCGGAACAGAGAACATCATGCCGGACGATGCACCCACCACGGCACTTGCCACAGTTTGCGCGACGTTGTTCTCAATAATGGACCGCCTGCGCATAATACCGCGCAAGATACCAAAACCGAGAATAGCTGCAAGCTCAGACCCTTCGATTGAAAAGCCAAGTTTCAACGATGCATAGCCGATGGAAACGGCAATGATAGCGCCCAGAAAATAACCAACTAGAACTGCGTGTATAGTTAGCTCAGGATAGGCACCGCGTGTAATTGGGCCTTCACTGGAAACAGTTTCTTCAGACAAGACATTCTCCCCCAGGAGTTTTTATTTACGTGGGGTAAAACGCCCTTCTCGTGACGTTTCCGCACCTATCTTAAAACCTAACAATACGGGCTACAAAAAATAACCTGTTTGTCCCAAAACAAGTCTTGCAACACACCCCCAACAGGCCTAGCACTATCCTACCGCTTCTGTCGAGGCGATCAAACACAACATCATACCAGCGAGCATGCACACCCATGTCTATTTTAGGCATCCAGCAAAGCCCTCAGTGGCTCAAGGAACGTATCAAACGTCAGTTCAGTGAACTGGCGCGCCTTGCTGTGCCTGCTATGATGATGCGCATTGGTATTTTGGGGCTCGGCATGGTCGATACGGCGATGGTGGGCCACTATGCGACCCAGCATCTGGCGTGGCTTAATCTCGCCAACCAGTCGATCATCATGTTCACACTGGTGGTCGGGCTCGGCATGGTATCCGGCATCATGTTCTATACCGCCAACGCGTTTGGTACGGATGATTTCGTTGAAGCGGGCCGCGTTTGGCGGCGCAGCATTCCCTTCACGTTGATGATCGGCGTGGCGCTGGTGCTCTTCGTACTCCCCGCTGAATATGTGCTAACACTGCTCGGCCAAAACGAGCAGGACGCCACAGAAAGCGGCAGGCTTGCCGTTATCCTCGCGCTTGGTCTACCAGGGCACATGCTTTTTATTAACTGCTCGATGTTTCTTGAAGGCATCAAGCGTGCTGAAATTGGTTTCTACCTGATGCTAGTAGCAAACCTTGTAAATGTGGCTTTCAACTATACCCTTATTTTCGGCAATTTCGGCTTACCAGAGCTGGGCGCTGAAGGCTCAGCTTGGGCCTCAACCGTGGTGCGCTGGYYTTYGNGCNGGCKKMMMTYWWSGSYYMKSYRTGSWSGGMTSYSWKCMYSMWMAMMTWCAARCTSSRYAWWCYCCATCGCCAAACGTGGAAAAGCTGGAGCGGGCAACGGCAGATGGGCTATGCCTCTGCTGTGTCACTAGCGGCCGAGGTCGCGGCCTTCGGAGCGCTTGCCCTATTCGCCGGCTGGCTCGGTACGGTGCCGCTCGCCGCTTACGGTGTGATGTCGCAGGTTGTTGGCTTGCCGCTGATGATGTCGATCGGGATTGGCGTAGCCTGCACTGTGCGCGTCGGCATTAGTTATGCGCGTAAAGACCGGGCAGATACATTGATTGCCAGCCTCTGCGGCATTTTACTGAATTTGCTGCTCACGAGTGTGCTCTGCGTAACAATTTATTTCTACGCCAGAGAAATGATGGCCATCTTCACCGATGATGACCGGATTACGGAGTTGCTCTTGCCGCTCACAGGTCTCTTTATGTTAGCAATGGTGATCGACGGGTCACAAATGGTCGCGTCCTTGGTCCTGCGCGGTTTTAAAGAAACCTGGTGGCCAACCTATTTGCAGACGTTCTCGTTTGTCGGCGTGATGTTGCCGCTCAGCTATTGGTTCACCTTCCCGCTAGGATTGGGCCTTAAGGGGCTAGTGTACGGAACGCTTATTGGCGTAACGGTTGCATGGATTCTGCAAATCAGCCGATTTATCTGGCTGGTACGAAGACCACTGGGCAGTTAAGGCCACAAGGCAGCGGTTTATTGACGTGGCTTTCCTGCTCCGCGCTAAACCAGTGACACARTGCAGACAATTTTTCCGAGTTGTTTGCCTTAGTTTTACCCTTTTGTGGCTTACTAATGTTAAGGCGCTGTCTTAAAGGGGGAAAACTTGAGGGTGGCAACGATAAARCGGTTTGGAAAGGCCATAAAGAATAAGTAGCTAGGATAGAGGCGTGTACAAAAAATTACTATCGGTGCTGTGTTTGGTACCGCTGATTACAAGTCAGGCAAAAGCGCAATCCTTCATTGGGGACGGCTTTAACTCGGCTATTGAAGCCGTGCAGGAAGGGCTGGATCTGATCTGGCCTGATAAGCTCAACATCGAAGGCATTGATGCGCGCTTGGGTTTTGGCCTTGGCTCCACCCCGGATTATGTTGGCTCTGACAATTACCGCGTCCGCGTGGTGCCTCTAGTMGATATYCGYTACAAAGAYATCCTRCGGCTRAATGGYAGYACCCTWACTTAYAAAGCCCAGCGCATTGGAAATTGGGAATTTGGACCTCTCCTGAACTTACGCCTCGGCAGGCCGCAAGAGCGAAACCGKGCGCTGCAAGGGCTCGGCGATATCAGCACCACATTAGAGGTGGGTGCCTATGCCCGGTTCAAAAACAAGACAACATCTTTAATGGTGGATTACCGGCACGGCACGGGCGCAGGTATCGGCAGCAGTTTACGCGCGACGGTCGCACAAGGCATCTATAAAAAGGGCAAGTTCGCAGCGCTGGTTGGCGGCCGGGTCAAATGGCTGTCTGAAAAAACCACACAAACGGACTTTGGCCTAACGGCGGAGCAAGCATCGAATTCTGTATTGGGGTTGTCTGCGTTTGATGCGGATGCAGGTTTGGCAGCGGCATCAGTGAATTTAGTTGGCGCTTATAGCCTGTCTGAAAGTACGCGGTTGTTAGGCATTACATCTTACGGGCGTTTGTTTTCCGACGCCAAAAACAGCCCGCTYGTCGCTGTCCGGGGCTCTGCATCGCAGCTTATTATCGGCGTAGGTATCATTCACAACTTCTAAATTGACCCCCTTTTCAACAGTAAAACATTTGAGCAGGCACACCTTCTAATCCCACACTAGCTAATCTGGGGCGAACCAATCCGGGGTTAAATTTTCGCCAGGTTCACCCGTGCAATGAGGGCTTCACCGCTTTCAACCCGCTCCGAATACCGGTCTGTCAAATACGCGGAGTTACCGCGCGTTAACAGGGTGAATTTCATCAATTCTTCCATCACATCTACAATGCGGTTGTAGTAGGGTGATGGCTTCATCCTGTTGTCGTCACCAAATTCTAGAAAAGCTTTGGCCACAGACGACTGATTGGGAATAGTGATCATGCGCATCCAGCGGCCAAGAATGCGCATCTGGTTCACCGCATTAAAAGACTGCGACCCCCCAGAGACCTGCATCACTGCAAGTGTTTTGCCCTGCGTTGGCCGCACCGCGCCAATAGACAGTGGCACCCAATCAAGCTGCGCCTTCATTACTGCTGTCATTGATCCGTGCCGTTCGGGCGAACACCAAACCTGCCCCTCAGACCAAGCCATCAGATCGCGCAATTCCTGAACTTTGGCATGGCTGTCACCCGTATCATCCGGAAGCGGTAAGCCTGACGGATCAAACACCTTGGTTTCTGCGCCCATAACAGTTAGCAGCCGCGCGCATTCTTCAACAACCAAACGGCTGAAAGACCGCGACCGAAGCGAGCCGTACAGCAGCAATATCCTTGGTTTATGATCAACCCACGCTAATGGGAAATCACCCTCGGTTGGTATACCGAACTGTTCGATATTCAGGTTTGGTAGCGTCAAAGTATCGGTCATAACAGGCTCTCGCTGCATACTAAAAAAAGGCCGCCTATTCTGGTCCGGTTTAAAACACAGAAAAACAAGCCTAAAAATTTGCGGCAACGTATCAACATATGATCGCAAAAGCCAAGCCAAAATACTTCACGGCATGCCTTTACTAGATGGCGCTAGCTATCCGTTAGAAAATACCGGAAGCACAGCCCTAAGCGGCACCTAAAACCTGAAAATTCATACCAGCTAGCAATCTTACGCTCGTCCAAAAACGGTATTTTCAACTTGTAAATGACCATGAAATACGCTTTATCCTGTCGACAAAGAATTTTGGGGGAAATCATGCGTTTTATACTGTCTTTTTTCAGTGTCATGTTGGTGGCCTGTTTGGTGCAATTTGGCGTAGCCAACGCACAAACAGACAGAGGATCGGTTCCAGAAACATTCATCACCATCGAACCGGTGGGGGACGGCGCAGTCATCACGTTTAACCTGCCCGAACCGGTCAAAAGCGCGAGTTTCCTGTTCAAAACCAGTCCGTATATCAACAAGTCTTGGCACATTGCGTCGGATGGCCTTATTTTTGAAAACGGAATTGTCACGTCAGTTATGGGCACAGAGTTCAGCATTTTCCAAATGCGCATCGAACCTGACCACACTGATAAACTGGAAAAGCATGCCAGTCTGGTTCATATCGGGCAACAAGGTTTTCTTATCTTCCCTCAGCAATTTACGCTCGTTACAGCTGGGCATAGGATGGTTATCTGCGTTATGTCACCGACTGAACGATGCACAGACACCGCAGAGGAAGCTGGTGCCTATGAATACGGCGCGACAGGCATAATAGAAGAATTCTCTTGGCACCATTTTTCGCCTATATTTATAGGAAACGACCCTCAATTTGTTGGCGGTGCCGATTACAGATTACTGATGGATGAACGGCTACCATCCTGGCTGGCTGACCATTTAAAAAACGGCCTTTCTAAAACCCCAGACCTATACGAAAAGATACTGGGATGGACCTTTGATGTTCCTATGACTTTGTTTGCAAGCAGCGACACAGCAGACAACGAGGACTGGAGCTGGCATGCGCAGTACACAGCTTCCAACGCATTTAACCTCAAATTTCAAAGCCAGATAGAATTACCAGAGAGCATTGAGTTTAAACAAAAACTTGAGTTACTTCTGGCCAGCGCGCCGATAGAACATGTTGGCCGCTTCGCCTTCCCTCGTTACTTGAATACAAGAAAACCGTGGTTTGTCACCGGCGTTCAAGCATTTTGGCTCACTGAAATTTTGCAATCGGCGGGCCTTGTTACTACTGAACAAAATCATAGCTATTGGGCATCAGAGTTAAAAATATGCATTAAAAACAAGTCACTAATTGCCCGCGCAACTGAGACATACCAAGACAAAGTCATAAAAATGTCAACCGCGTGCGGCGCTGCTACCCAGTGGTTAGCCCATAAACTACTAAGCGGGAAGAAACCCGGCACGGACGGTGTTTTGAGTGTTTGGCAGGATCTACTATCAAGCGAAAGAGGCGCGTTCAGTGCCTCGGTTGCCCGTTTTTATAACCGGGTTGATACGGCTTATGNCAGCACCCGCATCAGCGATTTGTTCCGTGCGATCGAAGARCCCACGAGGGCCTACAAAGTTGCTTTTAAAGACGCCCTCAAGGAAATAGGGGAAACCGCCTTAAGCGAAAGCCTGTTCCCGACCAAAAAATAGGGACCAAGCTTCCTGTCGCCATATATTCCAGATCATGTCTGCTAGGAACGTAGTTTTTCCAAGCAAGCTATCACTTCTTCAGGGTCAAGCCGTACTTTGTAATCTACATCAACACTGTCCAGTATCACCGTGCCGTCTTGCGCAATTACAAACGTAGCGGCAATTGGCAAGCGCCAATCATTCGTGCCGTTACTTTCCGCAAGGGAAATGCCGAATTTCTTATAGACTTCCACCAAACTATCCGGCAGCTCAAAGGTTAAGCCGTAAGCATCCGATACAGCGAAGCCGGCATCGCTCAGCACATCGAAAGTCAGCTCGTTTTTCTCTTTGGAGGATWGGCTGTTGTCCGGCGTTTGCGGAGACACTGCCACCAATGTCGCGCCAAGKTCGTTGATGCGCGCCATGGCTTCTTGGTAGGCTCGCAACTCAACATTGCAGTAGGGGCACCAAGCMCCMCGGTARAAYACCAAYACTACSGGRCCYYKSGCKARGCTWCCKGACAGAGAAACCATRYYKCCGTTWGCRCTTYTTAGCGTGAAATCRGGCGCTTTGCCGCCCGTCGCTAACGCGGCACCAACTATGCCGGTAGCAGCAAGGTCTGAAGTGGCTTTCATCATGATATCGCGAACTTCCGGAGGAATGCGTGTTGCGGACCCCAAAACCATCTCCGCCAACTTTTCTGTCAAACTCATAGGTATCTCCTGCAGTTTCAAGCGGCCAATTTAGGGTACCAATTGCTTCATGACAACATAATTTTAGTTACTGCTGTACAAAATAAATTGAACAGGTAACAAACGCTGATTTCCTGGGTTGCTCGCCTAGCCATCCCCCCTTTAAACATACTTCACTTTACCAACTATTCGTGCGAACAAGTCTTATGAATATTATAATAGTTGCCTTCAACGGCTTTAACGAATTGGATATTTTTGCCCCGCTCACCATCCTCGGCAGGGTAAAGGAGACGGGCTGGAAGGTTTCAGTCGTAGCGCCAACAGAACATGTAACATCAATGAACGGTGTTGAAATCAAAGCCAGTGGCGCGTTTGATGAAATCAGCGCCGCAGACGCCGTCCTTATTGGCAGCGGCACYARAACACTGCAGWTMGCYGATGACACYGCSYTWATGAACAGGCTCAAGCTTGATCCCGCGAAGCAGCTGATTGCGGCTCAGTGCTCGGGCACGTATATGCTGGGGAAACTAGGGCTCTTAGATAATGCGAAGGTCTGCACTGACATGATGACAAAGCCAGCGGTAGAAAGCCTCGGGCTCAAAGTGCTGGATCAACCCTTCACCGCGAGCGGCAGCGTTGCCACCGCAGGCGGGTGCCTAGCATCCCAGTATTTGGCCTGCTGGATAATTGCTAAATTTCACGGTATAGAAGCAGCTAAGGGTGCGCTAACGGGCGTAGCCCCCGTTGGCGAAGTTGATATGTATACTGAGCGCATGGCACGCCGCGTCACGCCGTACCTATAGCTCAGCTAATTTGCAGGCTTATAAGAAAACACATCCTGAAACGGCTCCCCCAGCACRTGCGCGATCATGAAWGCSAGCGCCARSGACGGCGGATARTGRTCCTTCTCAATTGCCACAATTGTTTGCCGCGAGACACCCACTTTGGCCGCAAGTTCCTTCTGCGTCATCTCTTCGGAGGCGAAGCGCAATTTACGGATATTATTGCTAATCTGTCCTTTAGGCACAGCAGTTTTTCCCATGCTAAAAGCCCCTGCGGTAATGATAAAGCTTGATGATATCACCGAGAATACTGCTCAAATACAGCACCCCGATTACACATAAAATAGTGAGGTACGGCCCAAGTTCACCAAACGCCAATACGCCCAAAATGGCCATAAAGGCAAAACAAAAACTGATGAAGGAAATGCGCATCGCTTTCAGCTCAATCAACTCGTCCCGTTCGTCCGTAATGGCATCCTCTGCGTCATACTCTTGTGTCACCATGCTCTGCACAATCGTGAACACGATATTCAAGATAATGGTTACGCCAATACCGACGCCGATCATGATGAAGGCGCTTCGGCCCACCAAATGTGCGGCGTCCGGGCCGTCCAACAGACCTTCCGCGTGAATTCCTAGGCTATAATTGGTGTAGAATATGAGTACGATCAGCGCACTGATCAACGATACTGCTGCTGTTTTTTCTTGGTGTGACATCTCTGTTCTCCTCGTCTGCCAACTCGGGGTTGGTCGTGTTTATTTGATACTATGTAAAATATACACGATACTTTGTCAATTATTTTTGACATGACAAAACCAAAACAACAGCGCCCCACCTATGCCTGTACTAATTTTCCTGCTTGTTTCTCGGCATGTTTCTCGGGGCCGACTATATATGGCATCAGCCCTAAAAGGAGCCCGARCCAAGTCCCTRCGCWGCAAACGCAAGCGCRCAYTTTAAANGTTCTTRGAATTTATGAGGSCRRAMCARCCCTKTTNTTCMYGCKCTACCAATCACCCTWAACAGGGGGTTCTGCACGCCGATAATCATAGGGTTCTGCACACAAACCCTGCCGCTCARCCCTACGGCGCGCGCGTAATTTATAGGTGGCTTTGCGGTAGAGCCTGSCATACGGCACATTTGATACAGCTTCAACCACAAGGCTGGCCACAGCCGTTTGCACTGCTTGTTTTGCAACAAGGATAAGTAAAGGGTGCATTTTCGCCTCCGTAAAATTACGCACAGGCAGACTAAATTTCAGTCCGCAGTCATGAAGCGCCGAGGCCAGAGGAACATCTTCACACCCAATAGTACCAGCGAACAGGCCGGTATGGCAACTTTTTCACCGCAAAAACGCTATAAGCTTTAGCTTACAGATGATTTTGCCGCTTGATAAACCGCCCAAACTGGCCAAAAGTGTGAGCCTCAGTCAGGGGATTGAAAACCATATTCCCGAGGCGGCCAGAATTGGCTAACAGCAGGGCACTCTACAGCAGCGCCTTCCATATAAAACCAGGGGTGGGCTATTATGAAATTACGGCATATGACGGCKATTGGATCAGCATTACTGCTAGCATCCTGCGGCGAGGAACAAACCAGCAAGGATGCGGGCCAACAGCCGGAGAAAATGGCAGAGGCCAGCGAAGGTTTCACGCTGGACTATGAGAAATTCACGCTAGAAAACGGGCTCGAGGTTATCCTCCATGTTGACCGTTCTGACCCTATCGTTGCCTTCACCACCGTCGTGCACGCTGGTAGCCACCGCGAAAAGCCAGGGCGCACGGGTTTTGCCCACTTCTTTGAACATATGGCATTTAACGATTCTGAAAACGTACCGCGCGGCTGGAACCGTAAGGCCATTCCAGATTGGGGCGGCCAACGGAACGGCGGTACGTGGAAAGACGGCACTATCTATTATGAGGTGGTGCCCAAAGACGCGTTCGACAAGATCATGTGGATCGATAGCGACCGMCTTGGTTATATGATCAATACCGTAACGCAGGAAGCTCTTGAGCGCGAAAAACAGGTGGTGAAGAACGAAAAACGCCAACGCGTTGATAATGCCCCGTACGGCTATACCGGCGAGGTTATCAGCGGCAATCTGTACCCCGAGGATCACCCTTACCACTGGTCGGTTATCGGGTCCCTGCCTGATCTACAAGCCGCCACTCTAGCTGATTTGAAAGAATTTTACGGCGAGTTTTACGGTGCCGGCAATGCCACGCTCGCCATCGTCGGCGATATTGACATCGCTGAAACCAAACGCAAAGTGCAGCAGTGGTTCGGCGAAATCCGCAAAGGCCCGGACGTTAAGCCCCTGCCCGCTATGCCTGTGACCCTCACAGAAACACAGTCGCTTTATTTCGAAGACAATTTTGCCAAGCTTCCTGAGCTGCGCATGATTTTCCCGTCTGTAGAAAGCTATCACGCAGACGAAGAAGCGCTGAATGTGCTGGCGCAGATTATTGCTGGCAGTAAAAACTCACCGCTTTACAAGCAGATTGTTGAAGTGGAAAAACTAGCACCCAATGTTGGCAGTTTTAATAACAGCCAAGAACTGGCGGGCGAATTTGTCTTCCGTGTGCGCGCTAACGCAGGCATTGATCTTGACGCTGTTAAAGCGGCGCTGGATACAGCCCTTGTCAATTTCGAAGCAAACGGCGTGGACGAGAACGATCTTGCCCGCATCAAAGCCGAACAGGAAACAATTCTCTATTCCAATTTCTCAACTATTCTCGGTAAGGCCAACGAAATGGCGCAGGCCAACGAGTTTTCTGGCGACCCAGCTTACGCGATTAAATCCGCCAGGCAGATCGCTGCCATTACTGCTGAAGACGTAATGGCCGTTTATAACAAATATATCAAAGGCAAAGCAGCTATCGTTACCAGCTTTGTACCCAAGGGACAGATAGAGCTGGGGGTTGAAGGTGCAACACTAGCATCCGTTTGGATCGAAGAAGTGAAAGCCGATGTTGCCAGTGAAGAAGTAACGCAAGGTGCCTTAGCAGAATACGTAAAAACACCCAGCAAATATGATCGCTCGGAGCCACCGTTCAGCGACTTACCCCTGGTAAAAATGCCAGCTATCTGGGAAGCACCGCTTGCAAACGGCATCGCGTTGCTGGGGATTGAGAACAGCGAAACACCGCTGGTGAATTTTGATGTCACCATTGAAGGCGGCGGCAACAGCGATGTACTGGCTAAGAAAGGCGTTTCGTCTCTATTTGCCCGCCTGATGAATGAAGGCACTGCAGGCAAAACAGCTGCGGAACTAGAGCAAGCAATTGGCCTACTCGGGTCCGGCATTAATGTACGCTCAAACGCGGAAGAACTGGTCATCAATGTCACCACACTCTCTAAGAACTTTGAGGCAACAGTGGCCCTGGTTCAGGAAATGATCTCCACACCGCGTTTCGAGCAATCAGATTTTGACCGGGTAAAATCCGCWRCRMTGACATCCATMAARGGCCGCGAAGCAAACCCRCGCGCAATCGCMGCRCTGGCCTTCCRGAARTTGATTTACASTGAYCWGCATCCTTCGGGYTACGCTGGAAGCGGCACATCAAACACCGTCCCTAACATAGGACTTGCGGATATGCAGGCTGCGCACAGTGCCTTTCTTGGCTCAAAAGTACGCATGCATATCGCAGGCGATGTAAAAGAAGACCGYGCTGTTGCRGCAATGCARTCGCTTGCCGCBGCCTTTGGGGCAGCCGATACAGAAGCGCCGTCCTATAGCATTCCTGCACAATCAAACGCGGGTAAAATCTTCTTCATTGATGTDCCRGGCAGCAAACAAAGHGTGATHTACGTRGGCAADHTWGCAGNTNGCCACCACGCACGAAGATGCCAAYAAAATTGACTTCACCAACGAGAAACTCGGCGGCGGCATCAGTGGCGATTTAGCGCAAGTGCTACGGATYGAAAAAGGCTATACMTACGGKGCCTACTCGCGCATCWCGCGCGGCACCACRSCYCAGRCTTTCAGTGCCAGCACCAGCGTCCGGGCAAACGCAACGCAAGCCTCGCTTGAGATTATCCGCGATATGATCGCCRYCCACGGCGCAGACTTCACGGATGCAGACGTCGAAACCGTACGGCARAAATTGGTGAAGGAAAACACCCGTGCYTTTGAAAGCCTGGGWGCCAAACTGCGTACRCTGAACACGATCAGYAAATACGGAAAAAGCAARAAATATGTAGAGTCTGACCAGCAAGAACTGCTGGCAATGCCGCTTGCTGACTATAAACGYATAACAGCGCAGTATCTGGCCGAAGGCGAAATGCTGTACCTGATTGTCGGCGACAAAAAGAGCCAGTTTGACCTGGTGAATGACTTTGCGGACGGCAAGCTGATCGAGCTGGATATCTACGGAAACCCGGTATCAGAGTGTGCATTCTCCGTAGGTAATTTGTAAGTAGAACGACCATCCTTAGAGGTGGTCGTTTTTTACAGGCAAAGGTGAAGCCCTTCACCCTACTGGGGGCTCCAACAAAGGCATGGTCGCGCGAAGTAGGTGTCAGCCATTGGCCCTACCGAACAAACGTGCTCGCGTTTGCT
Source organism: Kordiimonadaceae bacterium (assembly GCA_016764715.1). GTDB lineage: Bacteria > Pseudomonadota > Alphaproteobacteria > Sphingomonadales > Kordiimonadaceae > Kordiimonas. The sequence goes on from JAESRJ010000173.1 coordinate 13,704, forward strand.
GCCTCTTTTGCCTGCTGACGCCGGATCATGCTTTTTACGAGCCGCCAAGCGCCTGCTGCCTTCGCATCTTTTAGTTCGGTAAACTCAGCAATGCGCTCCGCCGCGGCAGGCAGTGCCCTGTCGCCGTAAGTTTCAATCATGCTTTGAGCTGTGCCAACGATATCGCTGATGTCTGTCATCAATGCCTGCCGTGCTGAGTTTTGCGTGGGTTCGTGAGAGGGCACCATAACAGCTATGCCTGTGATTTATATCCTGTTTTAGCGTAAAAATGTTAAAAAATGCTAACTGAAGAAAAACCTGAGAGGACAGGTCTCTTGTGAGGGAAAATGCAGGTAGCGATCATTCGCGTTTCTTTTTGCGCAGCACTGACACAAGCCGATCGCGCATTTCTTCCTGGCTGAAAGGTTTCAGMWRMTMRCSAWSYRMRSCAAGCTTTTTTGCCTCTTTCAAGGGCCCTATTTCTTGGCTTCCTGTCATGAATATCACGGGCGTTCTTGCACGCGCCGTATCAAATCGGTAGCCGCCAGATCGCAGGGTACGAATAAACTCCAGCCCACACATCGGGCTCATATTGACATCGCAAAGAATGACATCAACGTGCTTTTTTTCAAGAATTTTGAGAGCAGAGGAGCCATCAGAAGTTGTTTCAACCGAGGCAAACCCCATCTTGGTCAAAACCTTTTGCATCACATTATTGATGACATCGTCATCTTCCACCACAAGGATGGCCCGGTCTTTAAATACTGCCGCAGTATCAGCTTTTTCCATGCCCAAAATGTACCCGAAATCAGTTTTTTTGTAAAGATTTGCCATAGCCGGGCCTACAAGAGATAGCAGAGCCCACGTACCTACAAAGGAAACACAGGCTCTACTTCTAACAGGCCTCTACTATATCCAGGTCGTTATTNCTTCTAGGGATTTCTTGTCGATGTCCGGCACTTTGGCACCCTCTTCCGGGTANCCGGTTACAATCAGCATGATCGGGCGCTCATTCTTTGGGCGCTTGCATACTTTATTGAGGAAACCCATCGGCGACGGTGTGTGTGTAAGGGTCGCGAGACCTGCATTATGAAGGGCGGCCAACAGGAAACCACAAGCGATACCGACGCTCTCGTGGACGTAATAATTATTAGTACGCTCGCCGGTTTTTGTATCTACGCCGTAACTTTCGCGGAATACCGCAATCAACCACGGCGCCGTCTCCAGGAACGGCTTTACCGCGTCGGTGCCCAGATGCGCCAGGTCGTTGAGCCAGCTTTCAGGRGCACGGCCACCGTAAAATTCGCGTTCTTCTTCTTCGGCTGCTGCCCGTAACTGGCTTTTGACGCCTTGGTCAGAAATGGCGGCAAAATGCCACGGCTGCTTGTTGGCCCCAGARGGCGCGCGTCCGGCCGTCAAAATAGCATTTTCGATTACGGTTCTTGCCACAGGCTTATCCGAGAAATCCCGAACCGTGCGCCGTTTTTTCATCAGGTCAAAAAATTCCTGACTGCGCGTTGTCATTGTAGGCTCGTCGTAAAGGGTGAAGCCTTCCAGCGGGACGTATTTAGCAGCACTCATCAGATTTCCTCATAGCAAGTGGTGGCCAATGCCACCCAGTTTATGTTTTATAGGGCAATCGACAATTTCTAGGTTGCCTTCATGCTGAATATGGTTCGTATCGCGGTTATGCCGCTCGCTCTGCTTCTGATCATGCTCAGCTGCACTGGTGCGCTTTTGGCGCAGGCCATTGTGATCAACCCAAATAGTATCGAAGAAGCCTCCCGCAAACAATTGGTGTCAGATGAAACCTTTTTTGTCAATGGCCCATTCACCAGCGGATTAACCGACGAGATGGCCGCACGCCGAGTGCGCCTTGGCCCGGTTGGCCGAACCTTGCTCACAGTATTAACCCTGAAGATGGCGCAAGACGGCTTGTTCTCAATGGATGAAGGCATCGAACCAGCCTTGCCGCATCTGCTTGACGAACATCCTTTTCAAGTTGCAGTCACACCGCGGTTTATCCTCACTGAAACGGCCGGCTTCTCTATCCCCGTTGCTATCAATAAACACTCAGATTTCAGTCATTATTTAACCAGCGCCCGAACCCCCAGCCAACTGGCCAATACCGACAGCGTCGCTTGGGCCTTGCTGTTTGAGTTCCTACAAATAAAAGGCGGTCAACCGCTCAATAAACTGATCACCACCTACTTACTAACGCCGATGGGTTTGCCTGTTGACAGTGTGAAGGTCGACCCCGATGGCAACAGCCTGTGGCGCTTCACTGAAATGCAAGGAACCGGAAATTTGGTTGCAGAACTTGCGCGCCTGATGATCAGAAACCGAACGACAAAGGCTGGCCGATTTCTTGAGCCCAGCGCCTTTGCTCTGCTAACCCGTCACAGATCAAAGATGCCTATGTAGCGGCAACTGCCGCTGGCACCATGGGCGGCCAACTTGA
>JAESRJ010000031.1 GCA_016764715.1 Kordiimonadaceae bacterium
CTCAAACCGCCACTGTACGATCTAAAGTTCATGGCATTCTCCACAAAACATTTTGCAGGCATTACTAAATACAGCGATCTAGCTGATTATCGAGTAGCGACCGTAATAGGTCGAAAAAGCGTTGAGAAAAACCTTGCGTTAGTTATGGACAATGCCATCAGGGTTGAGAACGAGACTTTAGCGTTTCATATGCTTAAAGTAGCCCGTGTTGATTTTATAGTTTTGGATGAGTTTTCGGGTATTCATTATGCCAACCGAGCTGGCATTCAAGACCTGCATATCGCTGAACTTGAAAAGCACGCGTTCCATCTTTTTGTACATGTTAGCAATCGCGAAACACTCGCCACGCTCTCAAAGGCCCTCACAGAAATGCATGCTGATGGTACCGTGCAAAATATAATCAAAGATGTTTTGCAGCGCGACGGTGCTCATAAAAAACCATACTAATTAGCGCCCACTATGCATACTCAACTATGCTTAAAGGGCTAGCAATCACCAAAACCCTTACCTACGCTGATCTAACCAGCTAACTTATGGCTGTCTGTCACAAGTACGTTAAGTGTGCACAATCAACTTGCGGCGCCGTTCAGGTAACCTACACTAAACATTATGAAAGCTGCGGCATCATATCTGAGCGGTGTGCTCTTGGTCCTGATACTATTCGGGCAGGCCTTCTCAGTGTCAGCGTATCAGATGGGCGCGGCCTCGGGTATGCCTGAAATGGTGATGGCTTCTACAAGTATGGCTGCTGGAGATTGTGAAGCGCCTTGCGGCGATGAACATACCAGTTGCCAGAATTGTTGCCAAAACACGTCCTGTGTTGCCGCGTGTATCATGCCGAGTTGCCCAGATATGAAGGCTCCGGCAGTCCGGGGCGAAAATGGTCCGCGAGCAGAAAATTTCCCTATTGGCCGCGATGTAAGCCTGTCGCAACCGCCTCCAAACGTTTGATTTTTGGCCGCAATGCTATCCACTTAGGGTAATGTATTTGTCTCAGTAATCAGTTGGATACTATGATTTTAAAACATACTTTTGGGATGGCGATAACATCTATCGCTATCGTCGCAGGCGTACCGGGCTCACAAGTCCGGGCAGCGCCAATCACCTTTAATACCGCGCTTCCTGTAAGTGAAAGTGAAGTTATTTTCCGAAGCCTTTTCGTACTTAACCAGCAATCTGGTGATTTCGGTGCTCAGCCGGGCACTGTTAATCGCTACACTGCAAACTCTGTTATTGGCTACGGCATCACTTCACGCTTGGCGGTGTTTGGCGTATTGCCTACAACTTATATTGAGCGTGATATCGGGGGCCTTAGGTCTAGTGATTTTGGTATTGGTGATGCTCAGATTTTTGCGCGTTTCGAGCTCTATCAGTCGAACTCTAAAGGTACAACGGCTCGCCTTTCACCCTTTGCAGGTGTGCGCCTGCCTTCAGGCCAGCGCGGCGAAACGGGGGACGGATCAACCGACGTTTTTGGTGGTCTTATTTATACGACAGCCAACATCGACTGGCAGTTTGATGCACAAGTTCGCTTTGACCTGAACGGCGAGGATAGCGGCTTCGAACGCGGTAAATCGTTCAGCATTGATGCGTCTTTTCAGAAGCGCATCTCGCCAGCAAAGGTTACGGCGAAAACCACCGGTTTCTTGTTCGCGGTGCTTGAAGCAAACATCACCGTAAGCGATGAAAACCAGTTGTTTGGTGCGGATGATATCAATTCAGGCGGTTTTCAAGCCTCGCTTTCGCCGGGCCTGCAGTATGCCACTCGTCGCTGGATAGCAGACGTCGCCGTCAGAATTCCTGTCCTCAATAGCTTAAACGGTACTGCGCCCGAGGCGGATTACTCTGTCTTCGCCAGTATCCGGGTCAACTTTTAAAATGAGAAACACTATGAATAACATTATCAAAACAACATTGCTTTCCTTAGCTTCGGCAGTATTTTTCACCTCGACCTTAGCGGCCAAGGGTGATGTGCAATATGACATCAAAGTTGACGGCATCACGTGTCCCTTCTGTGTGGCAACTTCTGAAAAGGCGCTCAAGAAAATTGACGGTGTGCACGCTGTCGGCGCTAATTTGGATACAGGGATCATCTCGGTTTGCGGCACAGAAACCTTGATATTTACAGATGAACAGCTGAAACGCCTATTCCGCAAAAAAGGTTTTACCTACCGGAATGTCACCAAGCATAAAACGTGCACCATTGAAGACCATGCTGGCACGCACCCAGAAACCGACGCTGAAAAAAATCATGCACATGCTAAAGAAAGCAAAGGTGCCAAAGAGGGCAAAGAATGACATTCCGCCAAAAAGACAATGCGGCTATAGTTGATCGGTCACGGTGGGGCTGGCTCGTTTTATTTACTTCCACATCGACCATCATATGCTGTGCGTTGCCGATCCTACTTGTAACACTTGGATTGGGAGCAGTGTCGGCATCCATGTTTGCAACATTCCCAATCCTCGTGACACTCGCCCAACATAAAGTCTGGTTGTTTTTGGGTAGCGGCTTGTTACTGGGCTTGAGCGCTTGGGCTGTTTATCGCCCCGGGCGCGCTTGCCCTGCTGATAAAGCTTTAGCGGAGCAATGCGAAACAGCGCACCGCTGGAACACCCGCATCCTGTGGGTCTCCGGTGTTATTTGGCTGATCGGGTTTTGTGCTGCTTATTTTGCATTACCAATCTTCGAATGGCTTGAAGGCTAGTTTTCAAGCAACTACGCTAAAACAATTTAACGCTCTCCAAGGCTTTGTGTAAACGTCGTGCCTCATTAAGAATGTCAGCATCAGATCAATGCTTTCAATAGTTTATCCACTCAACAAATTGAGTAAAAAAACCCAAATCGGCGAACTTTTTGAATTTTTGGTCACTTATAATGTCAATTTGCATAGTGACAAATTAAGTGACAGCCAAAACTAGCCCAAAGAGCCAAGCGTTATACTCTTTGGTATGGCCGCTCTTGGCGAGTGGGCGACCATACTCCATTTGCAGCTCAAGGACCGCTTACCGCTGCTAGAGCGGACTATCGTGCCCGAGGCTGGAATGCCTGCTGTTGACCCCAAGCGGACATAAAGGGTCCTCAGTTGTCAAAGTTGCGGCGCTGCCGATTTACGCAGAGAAAAAACATAAGAGCCACCAACATGATGTTTGTATAGAAAAACGGATCTGCACCTACATTCGATTCAGTCGMRKSSRWMWYARARMSMSCAGANACYMTKMKSRRSMGWWMYWYKSKMWCKWTRARWTYSRMTMWKWWAMCWWYMCWTKTKCKWAMYSSTWMRTWYMWRYRWATYACCCATCGCGTTGCAAAGCTATAACTGGTTTGGTGCGCGCAACTATCGCCGCRTGGTAGCTAACAGTAACCCCCGAAATCAAAAGTGACACAAGGCCCGCAAAGGCACAGATTACCACAATCAGCCATTCGTCAAACCTGTAAGGAAAGGTTTCCAACCAGCTCAACATGCCCCACGCGCCAATCGGCCATGCGATCAAATTGGCGATAAACACAGGTTTTGAAAATTGCCACARTAACAAGCGTACAATGGCAGGAATGTCCGCGCCCATCACCTTGCGTATGCCGATCTCCTTTGTACGCCTTTCTGAGGTAAATGCTGCCAGTCCATATAAACCAAGACACGATATGATTATTGCAAGCAATGAAAACACAGCCAGCATCGTTCCTTGTCGGTCCTCTGCTGAAAAGGTCGCCTCTACGAGATCATCCGCATAGTCATAGCTAAACACCTCACTAGGCATCATGCTCTTCCAAATTGCCTCGATCTGCCTGACCAGTTCATCACTGTTCCCGCTATAGCGGACACCCGCCACTGTCAGATAAGCGTCAGTTCTTGGATGCATGAAATACATTTCAGGCGCGGTTGCTTGTTTCAAGGAATCAAATTGAACATCAGCCGTCACCCCAATGATTTCAAACCTTACGGGTACAGGAGGGGAGCCCGCGTCCAGAACCGTACGGGTGTATAGGATCCGCCCGATKGCTTCTTTWGGCGTTTTCATRCCTAATTGGCGCGCCGCRCTGGCGTTGATCATCACGYTGCCNTTCGGCCATTCGCCCTCAGCATCATTTGATGCCTTAGGTAAACCGTCGTTGCTGCGTTCCTGGCTATAGGTACGCCCCGCTAGCAAAGAAATTGTGTAGGTGTCAAAAAAGTCATGGTCAACCCACTGGGTAGAAAGCCGAACGGAGGAATCTTCTGCATTCCCTGTTAAATTGACGACCCGTTGCCCCTTGCCCCAGCGGCGCCCCATGGGTTTCTCCAGCGAACGCCCGACGGCCTTGACAGAAGCCAATCTCAGAAGCTCCTGCTTGAAAGCCTGCTGCTTTGGCAGGGCTTCGCCTACATTGATGTTGTTGATCAATAGCAGTTTTTCGCGGTCAAAGCCTGGGTCCATATCCGTTAAATATTGACGCTGTCCATAAACAATCATCATCGCCATCAACAATATGGTTGAAATGAAAAACTGAAAAACAACAAGCGTGCTACGCATTTTGCTCGATATTTTTCCTTCTGACGAGTGGCTTGAAGAAAGCACCTTGGCCGGCAAAAACCTCGATATAACCAATGCAGGGTAAACTCCTCCCAGTAGGCTAATCACGACAAACAGAACGGCTATAGTGCCGAGCACAGCACCGTCTAAATAGGAATACTCAAAAGGTATGTCCAGAAAGGCGCTGAATAGGGGTACAGTCAATTCCATTAGGCAAAGCCCTAATAGAAAAGCGCTTATCGTAAGCAGCAAAGATTCTCCAAAAAACTGTACTGCGACTTGTCGCCTTTTCGCGCCAAGAACTTTACGCATTGCGACCTCACGTGCCCGCTGCGTCGATTTCATTGTCGCTAAATTTACGAAATTTACACCGCCGATCAACAAAATAAGAACGGCTATTACAGCGAACGATACGACTATATTTGGGTTCCCTTTTGGCTTCAGCTCCCGAAAGCTAGCGATTGGATTTAGGTGAATATCAGTTATGGCCTGCGCGCTAAAACTAAAAAAATCACTCGCTTTTCCAGTCTCTCCCGCCGGGACGTTGGCATTTACAAAGTCTTCTAACTGGTTGCTGACCGTATCGATGGATACGCCGTCTTTAAGGGCGAAATACAGGTACCCTCCAAGGACAAACCAGTTGTCACTGTATCTATTTTCGCTCAAATCATAATGCAGCAATAAAGTCGCATTGATCATGGTATTGTGAGGCAAGTCTTCAAATACCGCGCCGATGTAATAGTCTTTTTCCTTACTTGTCACTAATTCGCCGACGGCGGCGTCTGTACCAAAATAGTTTTGCGCCATGGACTGGCTTATCGRGATGCTAGATTTGTCCTTCAACGAAGCAGCCAAATCACCAGATACTGTCTTAAAATCAAATACGCTTAATATTCCTGGATCAGTCAGCAATGGCGGTTCACTGATGCGTTTGTCACCAGCTCTAAAATCTCCACCACCAGACACCAAACCCGTAGCACTCTCAATTTCTTCGGAGAAATACTCATTGAAGGCAGCTTTTGTTGGTAAGGGCACCCTTGCATAATGTTTTGGCACCGCGCCAACATCAGTGCGGGTCATGGTCAGCCGGTAAATATTGTCAGCCTTGCTCCAGTGGGTATCGTAGGACGTCTCATCAAGTACAAACAGCATGATTAACATGCAGGTTGCCAAACCAATCGCCAGGCCAATCACATTGATCGCAACAGAGAGCTTATCACGCATGATTTTGCGTAWAGAAATTARAAYATAGTTTTCTAACATACCATTTCCCCCCGAAGCTCACGAAGCCCCGCTTCCAAACCGCTTCCAGTAATTGCTGCCTACTGGTTACTACCTATGTGCGCGGAAGCATTGCACCATATAACATAACCATATCTCCTTTGACCTTGCAACCCTCAACCTGGAGCGGCATATTTCCCTTAAAAAAGACACCCTCAAATGCCCTACACACCCACTTGGAGCGGGAAGGTTTTTACCCAAACCGTTAGCGCCTGCCGAATACCCTTAAGCGGCTTCTTTGAGCCGATTGTCGTTGAAGTTCCATGGCAGCAGCTCGTCGATACGGGCGGCCGGGTGGTCTGTAACGGCTTAAAATACACATGTCAGCTGAAGAACTACAATGGCCGCTTTTGGCGGTGATCTCAACTGGTCGACGCAACACTTTAATCTTACAGCTTAAGAGATGGAGTGTTTGATATGCCTTACCGAAGACGAATAAAATATAGCTCGCAACAGAAGGCTGAGATGTGGGATCGCTGGCAAAGAGGCGATAGCCTGAAGGATATTGGGCGTGGTTTTGACAGACCATCCTCATCAATATATGGCCAGTTATCACCAACAGGCGGCATTCGCCCTCCTAATCGCAAGCGCTCGAGGTTGGCCCTTAGTCTTCGAGAAAGGGAAGAGATTTCAAGAGGCATCGTTGGGGGTTTATCCATTCGATCAATCGCTGCCAAGCTGGGGCGCTCGCCCTCGACAATAGGCCGTGAGATTAAACGCAACAGGGGCCACAATCATTATAGAGCGACATCTGCAGATCTGGCAGCTTGGGGCCGGGCCTGTCGCCCCAAGCTTTGTAAGCTTGCCTGCAGTCGCACGTTAAGACTTAATGTCGCGAAGAAGCTTAAGAAGAATTGGTCGCCAGAACAGATAGCAGGATGGCTTAAGAGGGAATACCCAAGGGAAGACCAAAACCAAGTGTCACACGAGACCATATATAAAAGCCTGTATATTCAAGCTCGAGGCGTCCTTAAAAAGGAAATGCTTCAATGTCTTAGAACAAAGCGTACAATCCGTCGCTCAAAACACTCAACGATGAAGAAGAGTGGTCTTGGGCAAATTAAAGATGCGATCTCGATCAGTGAGCGTCCGGCCTCTGTGGAGGACCGTGCCGTACCAGGGCACTGGGAGGGCGACCTTATCGCGGGTTCTAAAAACAGTTATATAGCCACTTTGGTTGAGCGACATACCCGCTATGTGATGCTGGCAAAAGTGCAGAACAAAGACACGGAAAGTGTGGTAAGTGCCCTGATCAAGCAGTCGGCGAGCCTACCGAGCGAGCTCTACAAGTCGCTGACATGGGACAGAGGCATGGAGCTCGCCGATCATAAACGTTTTAGTTTGGCAACAAATATTGATGTCTACTTTTGCGACCCCCGAAGCCCGTGGCAACGTGGTTCAAACGAAAACACCAACCGCCTGCTAAGACAATATTACCCCAAGGGGACCAATTTATCGCTACATTCACAGGCGGCTCTAAACAAAGTGGCGCGAGAGCTAAATGAGAGGCCAAGAAAGACGCTGGGTTTTGAAACGCCAGCAGAGCGATTTAATGCATGTGTTGCATCGATCAGTTGAGATCACCGCGAGAAGCAGACATTGGGGATCTCACGACCTACGGCAGCTATGTGATCGATAAGCGGTCAAGCTGTCTGCTATGTTGAACGGCGCTTGATGGCCCAAAAGGAGACACGAAACTCAGGCGCTACTTTAGAGCCATCCCTTTATTTGGTACCGTCGGGGTTGTGGAGGAGGGGCAAGCGAACCTTGAGAAGTATGCAGAACTTTCCGAGGCTCGGTCTTCAATTCGTTTTCAATAGTTGCCGAAGCGCGCAACATTCGAAAAAAAGGGGGAATTTTAAAACGGTCAAATCTTTCCGATTATTGCTCTACCGCGCAAGTTGACACAATTGTGACCCACCACCGACATTCTCAGTGACGCATGACAGTAAAAGCCCGGTGATTTCCACATCCACCTACCGTAGCTAATCTCGCCATTCGAGGAGTGTGACCTATAAGCGGACTACGTGTCCGCTATATTACGCTGGATACGAAAGGCATTAGCTGACCCTAGGCCCAATATTACCGTCATCAATGCCCGTTTGCGTATCATTTGTCTGTTATCCTTGAATATAAAAAATAGATATTCGACGATCGCTCTAATCGTTGATAAAAGCCGGCAAGATTCTTTGTGCCGTCAGCGATGAAGTGTCATCGTGAAAACTTCTATTATGGGCAGTGACCACAACAACTAGATCAAGCTCTTCGATCACGATGATGTATTGCCCGCCGCCGCCTCTAGCGGCTTTGCTAAAGTAGCTCTTATCGCCGGTGTTCAAATCAGCCTGCCACCAGAAATAGCCATAGGCGGTGTCGGAAACACCGGCGGCGGTGGGAACTTCATCATCGCTAGGTATGGTAATTTTACTGGTCGCTTTTGCAATAAAGGCTGCTGGTACCAGTTGCTCGCCCTGCCATTTGCCTTTGTTAATGGCCAATGTGCCCCACTTGACCATGTCGCGGGATGTCATGCTCGAGCCAGAAGCCGCTTTTAGCAGGCCGCTAACGCCAGTCCGCCAGCCATAAGTAGCGATGCCCATTTTGTCGAGAAGTTCCTTTTTAATAAAGTCTTTGGCCGAGCCCGGTACGACGGCGTCAAGGACGTGCATCACCAACGTTGGATCGATGCCTTGATATAAAAAGCTCTGAGACTCTGCACTAATAGGCGCACTATGCTCGAGATAAGCCTGAACCTCGCCTTGGCCCTTTAACTGAGCCGGATTTTCCCTAAGCTCTCCCATTTTATCTCTACTGATGCGAAGCCCCGAGCGCATGATCATCGCCTGGTGCAGGGTGATCTTTTCTGCACCCCCGACAAATTTTGTTGGATCGAGATCTTTGAGAAAGCTGACCAACGGCTTGTCTAAATCGGCCATGGTCAGATAACCCAACTGGATAGCGCGGCCAAGCGCTAAGCTGGTATAGACTTTAGTCGCTGAGGCTTGCGGATGAGGCAAATTGATACGGCCGCGCAAATAGTAAGATTCAAAGATTAGCTTGCCTTTATGGGCGATGAGCAGGCTGTCGAAGCGATCATGTTTGTTGTCGGCGATCTCCTGCGCCAGGCGCAAAATCATGGCTTTATTGCCGCCGTCCACGCCCAATTCACCCACGGGGATACCGTCTTTTCTGTCCACCGGCGCTGCATCGATAAAGGCCTTTTTGAGATAGGAAGTATCTCTGAATGATAGCTTGGCCTTGGCGGCGCTAATCTCTGGCGCGAGGCTTTTACTGTCTTTGACACTTTGGGCGGCAAAGCTACTCATTCCGCTCAAGAGAGCGATCATGAGTAAACTTTTGAATTTCAAGTTCAGGGTCATATTCATTTTCCAGATTGCATATGACCCTACGCACGGCAACGTCATGATTTACAGTGTAGGGTGATCTTTAGGGATTGGTTGCAAAATATAGTTTCAGCGCAGGCGGAATCGAAATGTCACCACTGTTTTCATGATCCGCATCCTCATTGATCTCAAGATGCAACTTTACCTGCGCGGGAAGGTTTTGTTTTAACACCGAGGTCAATCGATCATAGTCCGTTTTAAGCTCTGGCGTTTCATTGCCGCCAACACTGACATAAACAAATGCCGGAAAATCGATGCCCTGTTTAAAGACCCGCTCCAGCTCACTAAAAGTCTGGTCACCATATTGTCCGATGGACGGGCTGGTTATGAAATAGCCATCAAATAAGTCCGGTGATTGACTTAAAGTATAGGCCACAAATTGTCCGGCCCAAGAATGCCCAATGAAAACCCGGCGGCCATTGGTTCTGAATTTCTTGCTGGTAAAGGGGATGAGTTCATTTTTGATGAAGGCCAGTAATTTACCGCCGTTGCCAAATACCTGTTTCCCGTCCCGCTCCACACTTATGAAGTGCGGCAGAAAATCCATTCCCCGACGAATATTTTTGAGAGCTACCACAATCACTTCAGGCATCATTTTTGACTTAGAGWATTCGCCTGCCGTTCGTGCTGCAATTTCGTCAGCTTCATGATCTGCATCAAGCATATAGAGAACCGGATACCCCTCTTTGCTGTCAGGATCGTAATTTGTCGGCAAATGAACGACAATTTCCCTGGTTTCCTGCAAAATTTCAGACTTGATGCTGAAATTATCCTGCCGTGCCAGGGCCGGCGGCGCAGATACCGCTCCGGAAACAAGACAAAACAAAAATACTCTTACAATGGATACACTAAATTTATACACGATATTTTTCCCTTTATTTTGGCAAACGTGTCTGTCATTTAGGCAAAGTGCGCAACGATATTGCGGTGAATCGTTATATCCATAAGGTGAAACGTAAGTTAATACCGCGGACTGGCCTATAGCGGATTGGTCGTGCACGGTTTTTGGGCGCGACGCCTACTGGCGGCTTAAAAAATCAATCCAATAAGGGGTGGAATGAGGCCTGCTTTCAGGAAGTAGCACGCGGTCACGAAAAAAAACGGAACGATCGCCGGAGGTGAAACCCGCTTTTTTTATTGACCGCATTAGTGATGGTGGATGATATCGATTAGGCCCATCTGCACCCTGCGGAGTTTTTAAAAGACGAAAAAGCAGAGCGGCCGCGGGCGAGCGGCTGCCCCGGATAGGGTTGTTGGCACTGCCAACCAAAAAATATTTTTCGCATTTTTGAAGGTATGGTGTCTTGCTTCTAAGGTAGATTGACTTGCAGTAGAAAGTTTTTTGCTATACTATTTCCACAGAAACAATATAAGGCGCTTATTAATGCATAATGATTAAAGAGGTATCCATAACGCATAATGGAACACTAAAAAACACGGGAAAATGAAAATGCAACAGAAACCAGCACCGGTCGAGGGAAACCCTCGGACAACACGGGAGCAGGTGGTGACAAAAGCAGTATTAAAGACCAGTGAACACTTGGGCATTAATGCTGCGACGTTGGGAAAAATATTAGGTGTGTCACCCGCTACCGTTAGCCGAATGGCCAATAGAAGCTATTTACTNAAGACTAACAGAAAGGAATTTGAATTGGGCCTTACTTTTCTCCGGCTCTTTCGTGGCCTTGATGCCATCAACGGCGGTGATGACCGGACAAATAAAAGTTGGATTAGAGCTAAAAACTCTGTTTTAGGCGGAGTACCTTTGGAGCTGATCGCAACTATTGCAGGCCTGGTTAATACTGTCGCCTATGTGGACACTTTCAGAGCTAAGATCTAGCGCCGAAGAAATTGAAACTTCAGTGTGGAGGGTTGTAGAAGGACAATATTCATCTTCCACACTTAAAATCACGGACACTCTTGAAGAACAAATTCTTTTGGAGGAACTGCTTGAAGAAAAYAAGCCCAGCTTCCCMGAGGRAGCKGCCGGCTTTGATTTTGTCATYGCCACMCCATTCCGATATAGGCCCTACCCTAGTGGCTCCCGTTTCMGGCAAGCCAATCAGGCGGAAGGTGCGTATTACGCGTCGCTGACGCCAGAGACGGCAATTGCTGAATTAGCGTTTTACAGGGCCCTTTTTTACAGCCATGCCGAAGGCCTCGAATATCCCACGACCGGAACCGAGCACACGGCAATACAAGTACCCATAAAAACCGCAATTGCCCTCGACTTAACTAAAGGCAAATTTGCCGAAATACCGGGGCTTTCACTAAAAGACGATTATTCGTTGTCTCAAGCGCTAGCGAATGACGCTACAAAAGCCGGGATAGAGGTGATTATAAGTGATTCAGTTCGGTGCCCTTCGAACGGTATAAACATTACGGTGTTAGATATGGACGCTTTTGCGGCTAAAGAACCGGGAAAAAGGCAGACTTGGCGGCTACATACAAGCGGCGACCGTGTGATTGCCCTGCGGGAGTTTCCAAGAAAAATGTTGGAATTTGTAGCGGCTGAATTTGACGGCCCCCGCCTAGAAAAATAACTATACCAGCATAGTGTTAGGTGGTCATTTAGCTCACACGGTGTAGGGTTTTCAGTGAACCTGAAGCCTGCAGCCCGACAATGGACGAAATCTGCTTTTCGCTATCAGTGGTTAAATCCTCTCCCAGGCAAGTACCGGCTTCGGATGCAATGTTCAGCCACTCAGACTTCGGTCTTATTCCTAGGTAATACATTAGAAAACTTCTTGGAATGAGCATTAGTTCAATATTCACCGGTTGTATCAAAAAACCGCTTGAATCATTAGATGATGTATATCCCCCTCTAGCTGCTCCGGGCCTATAATTCCGCTTCGCTTCCGATAGAGACTTATTGCACCTCGCAATAACCTGTTTTCACTCATGTGGATTTTCAATTCTCTAATGTGTCTTAAATCCAACCCGTGGAAAAACTCGAAGATAAATGGTTAATCAAAATCATCTGGTTCAAAGGTATTACCCGCATCGCCGCGTTCTAAAGGCCAATCAGGCTAGAGCTTTAATGTAAAACGGGTAGCTGCCGGGTACAGCGCTTTTGGCACGAGGGCTGTTAGCGGCGTATTTGCGCTTGCTGGATAAGTTCTTTGATTTTGCCAGAGGACTGAAGGTTTGCGATCGCCTTGTTGATACGTGGCAACAAATAGGCATGAGATTTATGGACACGGATGCGCAGGCCAGAGGTGAGATTGACGCCGCCCAWAACCAAKTCGYSTKSCTKAWSAMAMWYSYGMMSYSRARRGYYYMWRMCRYYRWTGMWGGYSMYMYSKRMKYSYCSYKCWTSYAATMGSTMMMYCKKSGCWSYRWYKYMSCYKMSANGCCAGGCTCCCGCCGAAGAAAGCGGACAAGTGATAGTCATATCCCCGTATGACAGCCACTGTCATCGATCGAAGATCTCCACGGGAGATTGTCTTTCCTTCAATACCCCGCGGGAAAATATAATATTCCTTCGCTTCATAGAATACGTCGCTAAATAGCTGCACAACCTTTTCTTCTGGACGTGAGCGCCAAATTGGAACCACACAGCAATCCACCAATATGAGCCCCTTGACAAACAACCGACGTTTGCGTGCATGCGGCGCTTTGATAATTTGTGCGTTTATCCCTGCTTCTTGAAGGATAGCAATCCACGCCAAACTGAACCCCTCGCTGTCAGCTTGTCCGGCAGGCACCTCCTCAAGGGTTGCAGAGGTCATAGTCTGATCAATGGATTTACCGATCATCTGCGCAATAGCATTGGTAGCTTTTAGACGCCCAATCGCGGCATTAATGCCAGTCACCAGCTGTCCTTGGTCCTTGTGAACCCGGGCCTTGATTTGCGACCGGTAGAAGACACCAACAAGTTTGAGTGGCAAGTCTTCATCGAGTTTGAAACGGGTAAAACCCGGTTCCGTAGTGATAGCGATATCGGCTTCATTATTGGCTACGGCTCTAAGCGCCTCACGTGTATTTGCAACAGTCATCGTCGCACCAAAAAATTCACTACCTATGTAGGTATGATCAAAGACCACTGCGACCCGGTAGTTGATCAGTGCCTCGGGTGTCAACTTCTCTGTGGACGCCTCTTCGTGCGCGACCATGTGCTCGACTGTATAGAATAAAGTGTCGGTGAATATCTGGATGGCTTGTTCTCTTGGTCTTTGACGCCATTTTTCAGCTTGGCAACAGTCGAACTGAATTTCCCCTCGTATAAACATACCGCGTCTGAGCGCACTAGAAAGGTTTATGAGCTCTAAATCCAGGCCCGCCTCTTGAAGGACCATTTTCCAGGCGTTTGAATAGACTGTGTCCGCTGGTACGCCCGCACGAAGCGGGGTATCCACGCAAAAGCCATGGACCGATAGCACCATAGAAAGCCACACCGCCACAATCGCTCTGCTTACCTGGGTCATTTGCGTCCCCTGTCACCAAGCATTTGTTTCACCGATCAAAGGTACACGTAACATGTTAATATTTGCGAAACCTTAGCGGGCCGGAAGCCTACAAGTTGGGTACTAAACCTGTGACACGTGAGATTGTTGAAGAGACCATTGCTGTTGATTATGACAAACTTGACACTCGGTTAGCTAGGCTTGGTTGTAATCCTAAAACGCTTGCAGATCAGTTTGATACTCGCCTACCAGAAATGCGCCGGTTTCTGAAGGGAACCTTTTGGGATGTAGGCTTTGCGATCTTTAAGATACTGTTGCACCACTTTTCCTTCTCTTCGCAAAAAAAACCTCCGCAGAGGGGGGGATTAAGGCCTGGTGACAGGAAGGCAGGCGCGATCAAATAAATAAATGACCGCTTATGCGGCGCGCAGAGTAACGAGCACACGAGGGCATTTTTTGATTGATCGAAGAAGCATGGTTAGATGATAGCGATAAAGCAGCTTCAACCCCGTCGGAGGTTTTTATAAAATCAATCAGCGTAAAGWGMANRCKCRGNRKMWYMRCGYYKCTCAGTCTAGGCTTGCCGCAATGCGGCTCAATAACCTTATCGCCAGATTGTACCCGTTTTCCATAGTACTGTGAGCGTCGTAGTCGTCCGCCAAGAGGCAGGAAGACGCGAATAGGCCTGAAGGGCCGTAGTGGTGTGAATAACGGCGTGCAACTTGGCCCACAACGCGCGCTCCTCTGTTGTGGTTACTACTAAAAATTAGTTTCTTGGGCGGAAACCCAATTTTTCTAATTGTATATTGTCCCTATTATAGATATATAAGGGATAACATAGAGGCTGATGTATTTATAGGAAAGGTTCCTAATGCTTATTGAATGCCCCGATGGAACTGTACTTGAAGATTTCTATGTTGATAGTGACCTGGACGGCGAATTCCGCTTTCTAGATGACGAACTTGGCATGCTCCAAGTCAACGGCTGGACGGTCGATAGCGACCCGCGTGTCATGCGAGCATGGTCCAAGTTAGATTAGGCCTAGGGCTATTTCAATCATATGGTTAGCCTCGGAATCGGTTCGTACTGACCGCGGATACGTATCAAATCAGCCAACTTCGATGCGCCTGCGCCCCGACCAACTACTCCCTGCGTAGCCTCTTGAGCAACATCTTGAGGCTGACGTTACTGTCCATCGGCTCATCGGGTATTACGCCTGTCGTTTCCCAGCCCTTGCCTGTGGAGGCTCCAATGGTTTTACCAACTGGTAAGCTGATGCTGAAGCCGTGAGGTAGAAGCCGTAGTTCGGTGGAATGGCCGCCGCCGCGGGTGGTCTCGCCGATAATGGTAGCGCGATCAGCAAGCGAAAAGACAAGCGCTTCTCCCGCCGAAAAAGTCCTGCTGCTAGATAAAACATAGAGCGGGATCAGTGCTATTGTCTCGCTGAGCGCTTTTGGCTTTGTGACATTTTTGGTGATAATGTCCGTTCCGCCCTCTCCCCTGCGTACGGAAGACGTGAGATGGGTTGGTTTGTCATACATATAGTTGACAATCTGGTCGACAACGCTGCCGTCGCCGCCACTTCCAAGGCGCACATCGATGATCAAGGCGCGGGTGGTAGAAAGTTTGCTCATGGCCAATTCCAATTCTTTGGCCAGACAGGGGGGGTCAGAAAAGGCGGTCATGGTCATCAGGCCGATATTACCCTCTAGGATACGCGCTTCAAAACCGGGATCGCATATCTGGTTGTTCGCTCCATTCACAGTGTGAGAGGGCTGCCTATCGCCGTAGCGTGTGACTTGGTAATCCAATTCTTCGGGAGCGTGCACATAGAGGTGTTTATCTCTTGCGACTTGTGACAAGCCCCAGGACAAATAGCTGGCGATACCACCGTCCAGTTTTGCTATCACCCGCGGATCAAGGGCATCAACCCAGGCCGCATATTTTTTGCTTGCAGATTGATCAATATATTGGCGTATGACTATGTCTTTTAAGCCCTTGAGCAGCGTCACTGTAGCTTCCGAGTTTAAAGTCGACGTTTGCGCTTGTTTAGGACCGCTGTTCCGCAGGCTGATGCCAACCAAATTGCAAACTCCGGCGCCGTCGGTGATAAATCGGGCCTCCACAAAGCTCCCATTCTGCACTTGCGCGGCATAAAAGCTTGTATCCTGGGTGGTGAATAAAGGTCGGATCGGTCTCACGCCGCCAGTGATGCTGTAGACGTGATCAAGTATTTGATAATGCCAGCCGCCATCATCGGGGAGGACGCGGACACACTGCCACCCTGACGACCCCTCCACCCCCCCTCTTTCTCCATCTGCCCGCCAAGGCGGTAG